>JAISJS010000339.1 GCA_031261385.1 Treponema sp. | reverse complement strand
CTGCAGATTTGACATCCAGCGGAATATAAATATTGAATGTCGTACCCTTGCCGTTTTCACTTTGGAGTTTTATGGAACCGTGCAGATCCTTGACCCGCTCCCGCACCAGATTGAGCCCTATACCGCGGCCGGCGTGAACATCCGCCGCTTCGGCGGTACTGAACCCCGGCGCAAAAATGGCCTGCAGAAGGTGATTTTTGTCACCGGCCTCTTCTGCACTTTTAAACAGATGCAGGCTTTCGGCCTTTTTGCGGATCTTGGCAAAATCAAGCCCCTTGCCGTCATCGGCAAGTTTCAAGTGAATTTTATTATCAATATGCTTGATGGAAAGCTTGACGGTTCCCTCGGAACCCTTGCCTTTGGCGGCCCGTTCCTCCGGTGTTTCAAGGCCGTGGTATACGGCGTTTCTGACCAGCTGGGTCAGCACCTCTTTGATTACCCGCCGGGGGCCGTATTCCAGAACCACCCCGTCAAGGTCTTCCACGACAAAATGTACTTTCTTGTTTCCTGCCGCCGCGGCTTTCTCGCAGGCCTTGGTCAGGGTTTCTATCAGTACATACCGATCCTGACGGCGGCTGTCCCCGACGCTCACCTTAAATGCCTGTATCTTTTCGATGGTATCCCTGAATTTATCTTTTTCCTTCATTATCGTTTCAACTTCCAGCGTGATAAGCAAAATATCTTCAAAAATAATTTCGTCTTTTTCCTGGATACGCTTGATTTTGGTTTCCACTTCATGGAGCTTGCCGCTGAAATTTTCAAGCCCCAGAATAAGGGCGTTGGATTTCATGGCATGTACGGATTGATAAATATCCACCACCGCTTCTTCGGCGGATAATTTCTTGTTTTTCAGGGTATCGTTAATCCGGTCAAACTCATATTCGGTATCTTCGATAAAATCTTCAAATACCCGGGGTTCCACCTGAATAACCTGAAAGAGGGCGCGCATTTCCTCTTCCCGTTTGCCTTCTTCTTCGGCAAGCTGCTGCTGGAGAATTTTCTCGTTGGTAATATCTTCCAGGGTTCCAAGGATCAGGAACAGGCCGTGTCCCCGGTCAACCGTCGCAAAACTGCTGCGCAGGGTTTTTTCTTTTCCGGTCACCTCATTAAAATAGGCAAATTCCGAGATGGGATTAATTTCCGACAGCATCTTTGCATCAAAGGCGCGGTTTATCACCATGTCAAAATAATCTTCCAGGGTGTCCCGTTCCTTTGCCTTGATTGAAGCGGACAGGAGGTCGGTAAACTTTTTGCCGTTAAGATCATCCATGGTAAGGATTGTTTCCAGAGACTTTGAATAGGCGCCCTGAATGATATAGTCCTTGTTCAGCATGAACATGCCGACTTCAAGGTTATCCTTCATGGCGGTAATCTCATCACGTTCAGTCTGCAGGGCAGAGGTAAGCTGCTTAACCCACCGGTCCTTTAAAATACGAATCTGCTCGTATACGATGGTAAGCGCCAGTACCAGAAAATATACGGCAACGTAGCGGAAGGCTATGGGGACGGTATAACTGAATCCTGCAAGGCCGGGAATAAGCGTGCCAACCAAAATCGCCGCCAAAAGCAGCCCCGAAAGGATCGAGCCGATATTTATTCCGAGGATAAAGATAACCAGCAGGGGATAGGAATATACCCATAAACCCGCAAAACCCCGTTCCCCGCCGCCCAAAACCAGCATGGAGCAGAGGACCGCAAAAGGCGCCAACGGAATAAGGCCGCACACGGTAAAGGGGACCCGGGTCCGCAGGAGGAATATGACGATGACGCACGCGAAGCCGAGCAAAAGATCCAGTATACCCCGCCCGGTGTTCCCTCCCAGTAAAACGGTAACCCCGAAAATGATAAGGAAGGAGGCGCCGATAAAAAGGGCAACATTATAAATAACGTACCGGACCATTTCATCCATGACCGAGACATCCCGGGGATTTTCAAATTTATCGCTGGACAGAAATCTTAAAAGGGCATCGCTTCTTTGCGCCATTTTACGCTCCCTTTACGGATTCGATGGCGACAGAAAGGGTGAATACTTCGTCATCAAAAATAGTAAAGGGAATACAGATGATCCGGGTCTGGGCATTGGGCCATTTAACCGTATGGCCTGCCCCCTGGACAATCGTCGGCAGGGAAATAACCAGCCGGAATTCTTCTTCAAGGCCTTTCTTGGCGTTACCCGCGATAATGTTTACGATTTCGCCGATAGCGTCCACGACCTCGTCATCTATTGTTTTGTGGGCCGAACCGGTCAGTTTATCGGTAAGCCGTATGGCCAGCTTTGTTTTCATCGAGATAACCACTGCGCCCCGGGCTTCGCCGGTCAGGCCGATAACCGCAGAAATATCCCACTCGTTGACCGACTCCTTTTCCGAGAAATAGGGGCGATCCACCGTCAGTTCGGCGCCGACAAATTCCTTAAAAACATTTTTGCTTACGTCTATAAAGGGCTGAATAAACTGTTCCATGATGTTCTCCTAAAATGTGATCTTTGATAATTTTTCCAGAAAGGCCCGCTCGTTCACCGGCTTGACGATATAATCGGTGGCGCCGCTTTTTAATGCTTCAATGACATTGTATTTTGCCGATTCACTGGTAACCATGATGACAGGCAGACTCTTGTAATCATCCATGGCGCGGACCTTTTTGAGGAAATCAATCCCCGAAAGTTCGGGCATATTCCAATCCAGCAGAACCAAATCGATTTTTTGATTTTGCAGGATTTGTAACGCCGCGTTTCCATTGCCGGCTTCTACAAACTGACAGGGAATTTTTAGCTCGCTAAAGGTGTTTTTAACGATATTCCGCATAATCCTGGAATCATCTACAACCAGAATGGT
>JAISJS010000335.1 GCA_031261385.1 Treponema sp. | reverse complement strand
TATCCCTGATTTTAAAGAAAAAAAACTCACCCGGCGCGCCGGTCTCACCGGGCGGCTTGGCAGGCGGCCCATCAGCCAAGACCAAAAAGAAGCCGCTCAAAAAAGCCGATGCTGTTCCGGCGTTTGACAGCGGTTTGGACGGAGACGGCGGCTCCTATGGGATCGATTAAACTGCCGTTCATTAAAATTTTTTTCGCTTGTGTGCTGGCGTGTCTTGCCGCTCCGTGCCTGTTTGCCCAGAGTCAGGGAACCCTGCTTGGGACAGAGATACAGAACCTTGAAAAAAAACTCGGCAAAAATACAAATGCCGCAGGCAGCGCCCCGGTACTTTCAAATACGGAACGCCACGAAGCGCTCATCCGCCTGGCGTCGCTATTGGAACTTTCCGGAAACATTGAAGGGGCCGAGCGGACCTGGGCGGAGGCCGCCGTATCGGGCGATGATCTTTCCCTGATGCGCGGGGCCTATTGTCTTGCCGCAATGGGCGAATGGGAAAAGGCCGATACGGCGGTACGGAAAGCGCTGCTTTCAGGCAGGCCGGGGCCCGCTCTTTCCATGGCCCGTTTTTTGGGCGCCGTGATTGAAGGGCGCATCTCCTCCAACACCTCTGCCCTGACCGCACTGCTTACCCATCCCGATTTTACGGAACAGCGGCCGGCAATCTGCTATACCCTCTGGAAACTTACCGGCGCAGAATCCTGGAAAACCCGGCTTTTGGAGGAATTCCCCCGCAGTCCCGAAGGCCGCATCGCCGCAGGCGCCGCAATCAGCGCCGCCCCCACAGCCTTTTGGCTGCTCCGTCCCGGCAGGGAAGGATTTACTTTAGCGCCGTCCCAAAAGCCCGCCCAAAGCGCCGCGTCTCCGGTATCAGGCTCAGCAGCACAGGCTGCCGGTTCTGCCGCAGCTGCTTCACCATCCGCTGCATCATCAAGTTCCACGGCAAGCAAAACGGCTGCCGCAGAGAGCGATACCTCAGCCATACTGCAAACCGGTCTTTTTGGCCGTGAAGAAAACGCCAAAGCGCAGGCGGACCGGCTTAAGGCAGCAGGCTTTAGTCCGTTAATAAACATACGAAAAGTCAACGGCAGCGATTATTGGGTGGTGGGAGTGTCTCCCGGCCAAAACATGAATCAAATGATCTTAAGGCTTAAGGATGCCGGGTTTGAATCATTCCCTGTGTTTAACCAGGAAAAGTAAACAACCGCCAAACATCGCAATGAAACTCCTTTTAGCATACGCATTACCGAATAAAGCGCCGAGGGGACAGGGAGTTCCCCTTGCAGGCGTCTATGGAATTCCCCGCTGGAGGAGACATGCATTAGCGGAGAGGTATACTGATAAAGAAAAAGGCAGGCTCCGTAAGCGGACTCTACATGTTAGCCTGCAAGGGGTTTTTCCTGTCCCCTCGGCGTATTTATTTGATACTTGCATATATCCCCAAAGAGAGTCTCACATCTGCACCGGCGTCAGTGTTATCACCGGCTCATGGAGATCCTGAATACCCATAGCGCCAAGGCGTATACGGGAAAGGACAAGGTTTTTTGGCGTTCCCGGTGTTTTGGTCTTTGGGACACCGTCGGCGCGGAACAGTTCTCTGGACGGGCTTGGTATTTCACCGCTGTTTTCGCCTGAGCTGTCCTCGCGGAGTTCCAGCAGTTCCTGCCCGTTAATGTAAAAAAACGCGTACCGGCCTTTTTTTAACGCCTGTTTGGATTGTATCTCGTAGACGCCGTCCTCCAAAAAATGCACCCGTCCGAGGGAACTGTCATAGAGTGCATCGATAAAGGGTATTACCGGTTCGGCATACTCGTTTTCCTTTTGCCCAATGGCGGCGGCGCGCCGGTAGGACCCATCCCAGGAAGCGTTCACCCCGATTTTCAGGCGCACATCCTCGAACACCTTGACCCGTATACTGTCCAGGGATTCAAGTTCAATATCAAGGAAACGCCGCAGGGTGGAAACAGAGATATTCTGGCTGGAAATATACAGTCCGTACCGGGTCGGGCTGGAATTTTGCCAGCTAAAAACCTGCTGGGCCTCATCGCCAAAGAAGATCAGTTCCTTGTTGTACGGATCAAAATAAATGTATTGGCGGTTGTCCACCGTCCCCTGGGGGCTCACGTAATACCATAAATCGTTGATGAATTCCTCAAAAACCCCGCGTTCACCGCTTAACAGTTCCCGGAGGCGCCGCTGTTCTATCTGGCTTCCCGGTACGCGGGCAATTTTGCTCTGCTCGTAGAGACCGTTAACCGGATTATGGGCATAGGTAATTTCCACCTGGTCCAAAATATTGGCCGAATCATAATCACGCCCATAGGCGGCGATGGTAAAACTCTGTCCCCGTGCAAGGCCCAGCTGATACGCCTGGGAGCGTTCCGTTTCCTGAATGATGATCGAACCGTCTATCCGTAATTCGGCGATTTTATCAAACGGCGGCTCTGCGCCGCCCCTGTTTTGATACGGTGTGTTCTGCTCCCGTTCGTTTTTCCTGAAAATCGTCATGGTGTGCTCTCCCTGACCGTTCATTCCGGTAAGGATGATGCAGACGCTGCGATCCCCGATAAGATCCTGGGTGAACAGGGAAAGGGTCCCGGGGCGTGTTGCCGCCGTGGGGGCGGTCCATACCCGTTTGTATGTCCGGTCTGATCCGTCAAAGTCGATATAGGCAATGTAAACAGGGCTTTCAATTTCCAGGAGGTTCCGGTAGGCGATGATCTGTTCTTCAGTTTGATCCCCGTCAAAATCCTGGGTCAGCAGGGCGACAATAATTTCCCCGTCGGCAAGCGCAGCTTTGGCGTTGACCTCGTCCTGACGGGCAATCCGTTCCGCCGCAGTGTCCCGGCCCTCCGAATCCCCGCCTGTTCCCCGGGGTATGACGATTCGGGTCCGGCTCTGTTCCTTTTCCCGTCTTGAACCTGTCCGTGACCTGAACCCAAAAAAAACGATTAAAAAGGCGCAGGAACAAAATACGGCGGCGGCGATCACAAGAAGCGCTTTTTTTGTCATTCTGCATCCAACAGGGGCAAAACCTTTTCCAATACCTGTTTTTTTGTGTCTTCAAAACCGAGCTTGCTTTTAAAGCCGGCGGCAGTAATATGCCCCCCTCCGCCGAATACCTGGGCAATTTTGGAAACATTTACTTCGCCTTTGGAGCGGAGTGAACAGCGGATATTTCCCTCTTCATTCTCTTTTATCAGCAGGGAAACAGTAACTTCACGGGCCCGCAGGGGCATATTGATAAAGGATTCGGCGTCTTCAAACTGGGCCCCGGTGGACGTAAGGTCCTCTTTCCGCAAACACAGCACGGCAACCCGTCCGTTTGCGTACAGTTCCAGGCTGTTCAGCACGAGCCGCCGGAGCAACAGGGCCCCAAGGGAGGCGCTTTCATTCAGTTCCCGGTATATTTTATAGGGAACAACCCCCGCCGCTATGAGCGCCAGCGCCGCTTTAAAGGTCCGCCCGGTGGTTTTTGCGTATGCAAAGGAACCGGTATCAAAGCTGATTCCGGCAAAAGCCGCCGTTGCGGTATCGTTGTCCAGCGTGATTCCCATTTCGCAGGCGGTTTCCACGGCCATTTCGGAGGCCGAAGACGCCTTTGAATCAATAACACCGGTCAGGGTGGAAAAGGGACTTTTTTCGTGATGATCAAAGACAAAAACTTCCCGCACCCTGCCCAGGATCTCCCGCATGTTTCCGATATTGTATTCATCTGAAGTATCGACTATCAACAGCGCCGAATTTTCGCATAATTTTCCGTGTTTTTCCTCATCCCACGTTTCTATCTTCTTTTCCGTGTCCATAAAGGAAAAAAGCTGCGGGACCGGAGTGGCGTTAATCAGATACGCTGTTTTCCCCATTTCCCGTAGAATTTGGGCAAATACCAGCTCTGTCGCCAATCCATCGGCATCCGCCGGACTATGGGTGGTTATTATCAGAGATGGGTATTTTTCCAAAAATCCGAGTATTTCCTGCTGCATTAAAGAATCCCGGTCACACGCCGCTTTCAGCTGCCGGAAAACCAGGCGGCGGCGGCCTGTTGTACCCGGGAATTGATATCCAGGGAAACGACGAGCGCCCGCCATCCCGAAAATTCCTCAACCCGGGAGAATTTCATCAGACTTGCCCCGGAACCCAGCAGGGCAGGAGAAAGTGATGATGAGCCGCTTATGAGGAGCGTATAGGTTATCGCCGGTTTGGGTGACGGTACCGCCGCCGCGGCAGCCCGCAGGGCCCCGGAAAAGTCCGCCTGGGCGCCCTGTTTTGGCAGGGAACGGAGGGCTTTTTTAATGTTTTCCTTTCCGTCAGCGCCCGCAATGCTCCCGGAATACACAATTTGGGCTTTTTCGGCGGCATTCCAGATGGTTATACGGTCCCCATCCTGCAAAATACCGTCAACAAGCTGCCGGGAAACCCAGCTAACCGCTTCGTCTCCGGCATCCTTAAGCGCCGACGACCCGTCTACAATGAGATTGACTTCTATAGGGACGCTCCGTGAATCGGCGCTACTCGTGCCCTGAGCGTAGAGCCCGCTTCCCATCATCCCCATGAAGACCAGTAAAAACCCGCAAATAGCTCTTGTATTTTTCCTCTGCATACATAATACTATATACTAGTTTTTAATAAATATATAGACATCTTTTTTAAAAACTTTGTTAAAAAACGAAAAAAGGCTTTACATTTTCATTTGAATGAGAGTAGTATAAGATAAATTAGAATGTTTATTCATTTGAATAATTTTATTTTAA
>JAISJS010000317.1 GCA_031261385.1 Treponema sp. | reverse complement strand
GTTATTCTATTAATGATACCATCTTTATCTTTGACCGTATCCGGGAAACCCGCAGGATCTATCCTGATGATAAATTTGTCGACACCCTTGACCGTGCCCTTACCGAAACCCTGAGCCGTACGATCATCACCACGCTGACCACCATGCTGGCAGTTGTTTCGTTGTACATCTTTACAACGGGTTCCATGAAAGACTTTGCCCTTGCATTATTGGTAGGTATGGTCTCCGGCGTTTACTCGACCATTTGGATTGCTTCGGGCTTTGTGAATCTCTGGGAAGTGCAGAAAAACAAAAAAGCCAGAAAAAAGCTGATCCACGCCGCCGCGCCCTCTCCCGCAAAGGCGTAGGAGAAGGATAAACCGCAGAGCGCACAGAGAAAACACGGAGGGCACAGAGAAGATGAGAGACTTTTATTGTTATTCTCTGTGAACTCTGTGTCCGCGAACCGAAGGTTCGATATCCTCTGTGTACTCTGTGGTTACTTTTAAACCCAATGAAAATTATCCGCGCTAAAGTGCTTGGTTTCTGTATGGGGGTCCGCCGGGCGGTGGATCTGGCCCTGGCTGAAGCTGCCGCTGCGCAGGGTACGGGGCACGCGGTTTTTACAGCGGGGCCTTTGATTCATAACCCCGTCGTTTTAAAGGACCTGGAGGCCCGTGGAGTTAAGATCCTTGATGAGGCTGATATCAAAGATTTGAGCGGTGATGTGGTTATTATCCGGGCGCATGGCATAGGGCCGGAAACGGAAAAAGAGCTTGCCGGACGGGGCGCGCGTATAGCCGACGCTACCTGTCCCAAAGTAAAGGCAAGCCAAATGAAGGCCAGGGCGCTTGCCCGGGCGGGATACCGGATTTTTCTTGCCGGTGAAGAACACCACGGAGAAATCGCCGGTCTTCAGGGATATATAGCTGCCTCCTGCGCGGAAGCTGCCCTGGACGGGACAGCGGTCGCAGGCGATGCGCCGGGAAGGCAGGGGATTGTTGCGGCAAACGCCGCCGAAGCCGAAATAAAGGCGGAAAAACTGTTTTCCGGGGCGCCCCTGTCCAAAACGGCGCTCATCGCCCAGACAACGATTTCCCCCGGTGAATATGAGGCCATAGGGGAGGCGATTAAAAAGTTTTTTCCTGACCTTGAAATCGTGAATACCATTTGTGGAGCAACGGAAGACCGCCAGAAAGCCCTGCGCGACCTGCTTGAAAACGTTGATGCAATCGTTGTTGCAGGGGGCAGGGAATCGTCAAATACCCGCCGCCTTCTTGCCATTGCACAAGCGTCAGGGAAACCTGCCGTTCTTGCCGAAACTGCCGCTGATATTTCCTGCGCACTTACCGCTGCGTTACCGGCTGAGTTCAAGTCATATGCGGCCTGGGGTCGTTTAACCATTGGGCTTTGCGCGGGAGCTTCTACCCCGGATGATGTTATCAATAGTATAGAAACAGCCCTGAAAAATCTGTATATTACTAACAGGGAGTAATGCGATACTTCGTATCGCTTCGATTAGACTGCGCAGCGAGACCGTTGCGCTAAAGTGGAGTTACAATGAAGGCGATTGAACTTGCAAAGGCGTATGATCCCAAAACTTTTGAGGACCGGATCTATGCCCGGTGGAAAGAAAATGGCGCTTTTAAGCCTGTCGAGCCCAAAGACGGGCAAAACAGCGGGGACAAGCCCCCCTTTGTAGTGGTTATTCCTCCGCCGAATGTGACCGGTGTGCTCCATCTGGGTCACGGCCTTAACAACAGCCTTCAGGATATCGTTGTCCGTTTTCACCGTATGCGCGGCGAACCGACGCTTTGGGTGCCAGGCACCGATCATGCGGGAATTGCAACTCAGCATGTTGTGGAAAAACGTCTTAAAGCAAAGGGCCTCTCCCGCCATGACCTTGGCAGGGAAAAATTTATTGAAGCGGCCTGGGAAGTTAAAAAAGAGCATCACGCGGTTATCTCGAAACAGCTTGCCCGAATAGGGGCCAGTGTGGATTGGGACCGGGAGCGTTTTACGATGGACGAGGGCCTTTCAAAAGCGGTGCGGGAAGTTTTTGTCACCCTCTATGAACGTGACCTTTTGTATAAGGGCCATTACCTTGTCAACTGGTGTACCTCCTGCGGGACGGCCCTTTCCGATGATGAGGTTGAGCATGAGGACACGCCGGGGAAGATGTACCATCTGCGGTATCCGCTTGCAGGCGGTACGGATTCCGGCGGCAATGCAGCCGGTGCAGCCGGCAGCCGCGGTTTTGTCGAAATTGCCACGACCCGGCCGGAAACCCTTTTGGGCGATACGGCGGTGGCGGTCCATCCCGAAGATGAACGGTACAAGGACCTTGTCGGGAAAGAAGTGCTCCTCCCCTTAACGGACCGGAAAATTCCCGTGGTTGCCGATGACTATGTTGACAGGGCTTTTGGTACCGGGGTGGTAAAAATTACCCCCGCCCATGATCCCAACGATTGGGAACTCGGCAAGCGGCATAAACTTGCCGTGATAAATATCATCACGCCGGATGGACACCTTAACGACGAGGTTCCCGAAAAATACCGCGGTATGACCCTTACGGCTGCCCGCGAGGCGGTTCTTGAAGATCTTAAAGCAGGCGGCTTTTATATTAAAGAAGAAGATATTACCCACTCGGTGGGACACTGTTACCGCTGTCACACGGTGATAGAGCCATATTTGTCGGAGCAGTGGTTTGTACGAATGAAGCCCCTCGCAGACAAAGCGCTGGCAAGCTGGCGCCGCGGCGAACTTACTTTCTATCCGCGCAAATGGGAAAATACCTATCAGCATTGGCTCGAAAATATCCGTGACTGGTGCGTGAGCCGTCAGCTTTGGTGGGGCCACCGTATTCCCGCCTGGCATTGTAAAAGCTGCGGAAAGACTTCAGTTTCGCGGACTGACCTTACCGTTTGTCCGCATTGTAATTCAAAAGATATTGAACAGGACCCGGATGTGCTTGACACCTGGTTCTCCAGCTGGCTTTGGCCTTTCAGCACATTGGGTTGGGATGGGACTTCGTTAGTAGACGAAGTCCCCGGCAGTTTGCCTGACGACAAACTGCACACCGGCAAATCGGACTTTGATCTTTATTATCCGACTACTGCCCTCGTAACCGCCTACGATATAATTTTCTTCTGGGTTTCCCGAATGATCATGGCGGGCCTGGAGTTTACCGGCAAGGCGCCGTTCCGCGATATCTACATCCACGGCCTTGTGCGGGATAAACAGGGCCGCAAGATGAGCAAGAGCCTTGGCAACGGCCTTGACCCATTGGAACTGGTTGATGAATTCGGCGCCGACGCCCTCAAGTTCACGCTGGCCTTTATGTGCGCACAGGGGCAGGACCTTCTTGTCGATAAGGAATCATTTAAAATGGGTTCCAAATTTGCCAACAAGATATGGAACGCCAGCCGCTATATTTTGATGAACCTTGATGGTCTTAATTTGGCGCCAAATCCTGACCTTATCCCCGTGGACAGATGGATCTATTCACGGCTTAACAGCGCCGCCAAAGCAATGGCGGATGCCTTCCTTGCGTACCGTTACAATGACGCGGCCCAGACCGCCTATGAATTTTTCTGGAATGATTTTTGCGACTGGTATGTTGAGGCGACAAAACTTTCCATGCGGCAGGAAAACGGCGCGGAAAAAGATCGTGCGGTAACGGTACTGCTGGATGTGCTTGCTTCGTCACTCAGACTTCTTCATCCGCTTTTACCGTTTGTTACCGAGGAAATCTACAGCTATCTGCCCAACGAGGTAAAAGCATCCGGAACCGATGGTTCAGGTGAACCAGCTCTCCTCATCACTTCTCCGTATCCTGAATATGATGAAAAGCGGAATGATCCCGAAGGGGAGGCAAATTTTGCCTTCCTGCAGGATCTGGTCCGTATGGTGCGCACTCTGCGCAGTGAATGTACCATTACACCGGACAAGAAAATCCGTATTCTCGTACGCATAGAAGGCGCCCTTTC
>JAISJS010000273.1 GCA_031261385.1 Treponema sp. | reverse complement strand
GTGATGCAGTAATTTCGTTTTCGGTATTTTTACAGCTATACTTCGCCTGGAATAAATATTCATTATATATTTTTCCGGATGATACAATATATTTTCTAAATATATTCTTACTTTTGGCTCATTCCGCAATACTTCTGTCCCGCTATTGGAATCAATTGAAGATAAATAAAAACCTGCCCTTAATGACGCACATGAACCCAAAAGAGAAACACATGCTGTTATAAGTACAAAGATGATTTTTTTACTGATCATTTTTCGGTATTTTTGTGACAGCGTTAGGTAATGGGTACAAAAAGCAAGCAGGGCAAGACTCCAGGTAATTGCTCTTACCCTTGTAATACTATTTGAACAATTAGGCTAATATCATCTTTGCGGCGGCAGCGGCACTTCAAACAAGCCGGAAAGCTCCTGTACGGTTCCGGCTTCTGCCCATTGCATCATATCATCGGTCCATACTAATGTGTTCCTTGTTATTTGACCACTTTGAATCATTTGCTTAACTGTAGCTGTATCATATGGCCCGTAGTTTTGACCATTCAATACAATACTATATCTTGCCGCTATTGCAACTGGCGGCAGTGATGGGGGCGTTGATGGAGGAATTGGCGTTACAGGCCCTGCCATATTTGTACCAGTATTGGTTTGGCCATCCCTAATTCTTCGCTCTATTGTGTTGAAATCGTCTACAAAAGTAATAACCCTAATTGTGTCTACAACAGATGGTATCCAAAATCCAACCCAACCCCATAAAACCCAGTTTAAAGCAAGTTTCACTCCGTTTGACGTTTTTTTACTTCGAAGATCATGAAGCGCTTCTTCTTTATCAAGACCGGTGTAATCACCATACCGCGGTTGTGATACGCAGCCACTGAATATGGACAGTACAAAAAAAAACAATACTAGAACAGACACATTTACCAGGACTTTGTTTTTCATGACAAATTCTCCAAAAAATGTAATTTGAAGTTACATATCCAATAGAATTATCAACGACAACACTATTTTCATAAAAAACATCATAACAATCCTTTTTTCACCGCACCCAGATCACGGTGATCCCGGATCAGCTCTGAGTTTTTATGATACATAACTTTTTTAATCTACAAATCTGCTTTCCCCGCTTTTTCCCCATCCTTCCACAACCCGTAACCCGCTCTCCAAAAGCCAAGCTGTTTCATCTTCAAGTGTGCGCCGCTCAGTTCGTGCCAATATCTCCAACTTTTCCCTGATCGGAGATTCCACTTGAATCGACATGAGCGTTTCCTGCATCTGCAGCTTCCTTATGATTCTCCCGTAAGCAGTAAATCATAAAAATCATCTATTGTCAATAAATAACTACTAAAAACTTCTTATAACTTCTTTTTTTCAGTCATTGTAAAGTATTATGTTTTAGTTGTATAAAACTAGAGGAATTTTATGGCTGTTTTAAAAGACGGAAAAACTGAAAATCTGACTATTCACGTCGAACCTGATTTCAGGAAGCGGGTAGAGACTGTCCGGCAGAAATACTTCACCCGAATACCAATGAATGTTTTCCTGGAAATGATGATCGAGGTCGGCATGGAGGTTGAAGAGCAGTTTGCGGTGTTAAAACAGGAATTGTTTACTGAAATGGTCAAAAATAAGTACGAAAACCTTGTTTCCGGGCAGGAAAACAGAAAAAAGGGTGGTAATCTGCCGGAAATGCACAGGAAAGGTTAAACAGTAATTTCCAAATTCAAAAAAATACAAACCACAGAGAGCACAGAGGGGTGCACGCGAAAGCGTGCAAACGCAGAGTACGCAAAGAAGAAAAAACTCAGTGTTCTCTGCGAAGCCTCCGCGTTCTCTGCGGTTAATTTCTTCACCCCCGCTTCATCGGCTTATCATTCTTCCAATACATGCTATACTACCTTTATGAATTCCGGTAAAACAGTACAGACACTCGTATTGGCGGCTATCCTGGCCCTGCTTTTTTTAGCCGGATGCGGAAATTCAACGGGTTCAAAAACAAAAGCCCCGTATCCGGTTTATACGTCTTATCAGGACATTTTTGGGGTGACCGGGGAAGAAATTGCCGCCATTGAAGCGCTGCGGAAGGCAAAAACGGTCTTTACCTACGGTATGGATCTGACGACGGAAACGTTTTACCGGGAAGACGGGGAAATTGGCGGGTATTCGGCGCTTTTTTGTCAGCGGCTTACCGAACTTTTTGGCATTCCGTTTAAACCGGTTATCCGGGAATGGGGGGTGCTGCTTAAAGAACTGGAAACCGGGGAAATTGATTTTTCGGGAGAGCTGACGGCGACGCCTGAACGCCGGGAGCGGTATTTTATGAGTGGGCCGATTGCCGAGCGGCCTATCAAATACATGCGCATCGCTGAAAACGGATCGGCGCCTACGGACCTGGAAACGCTGGCAAAACAGCGACGGCTGAATTATGGTTTTCTCGACGGGACTACTGCCTGGAACCTTGTTACTCCGTATCTTCATGCAGATTTTGGATCCCGGTTTGTGGACGATTATGTGGAAGCGTACCGGCTGCTCAAGACCGGTGAGATCGACGCCTTTTTTGAAGACGGTCCCGCAGAAGCGGGTTTTGATTCGTATGGTGATGTTATTGCCATGGATTTTTTCCCGCTGATATTGGGCCCGGTATCCCTTACCACCCAGGTTCCTGATTATGTCCCCATCATTTCGGTGGTGGATAAATACCTTGAGTCAGGCGGCATACGGGAACTGATCGAACTCTACAACCAGGGGAACCAGGAATACCGGCGGCACAAACTGTTCACCCAGCTTACCGCCGAAGAGCAGGACTATATCCGGGAACACCGTGAAAGCGGTACGCCCATTCCGATAGCCACTGAATTTGATAATTATCCGGTTTGTTTTTATAATGAGCAGGTAAAGGATTGGCAGGGTATTTCCATTGATGTTTTGCAAAAAATCAGTGAACTGACGGGACTGGAGTTTAAACCGGTTAACAAAAGCAATGATGAATGGTACCTGTTACTCGCCATGCTTGAAAGCGGCAAGGCGGCTCTGGTAACGGAGCTTATACCAACGGAAGTCAGGTTCAACCGCTTTCTTTGGACTGACCAGCCGTACGGAGTTGATTACTATGCCCTGCTGTCAAAGATCGATTATCCTGATATTAATGTAAATGAGGTCCTGTATTCACGGATAGGTCTTATTCTGGGAACCGCCCATGCGGATGTTTTCCGTGAATGGTTTCCCAATCATTCCAATTACCGGGAATATACAATTTATTCCGATGCGTTCAAAGCCCTGGCCAAAGGGGACATCGATCTGCTTATGACTAGCCGTAACATGCTGCTCAGTGTTACCAATTACCTTGAAATACCGGGGTTTAAAACGAACCTTGTGTTTAACCGTCCCTGTGAATCCTCTTTCGGTTTTGGCGTTAATGAAAAAATTCTCTGTTCGATTATTTCCAAAAGCCAGCGGCAGGTGGATACCGTGATCATTACCGACCGGTGGGTCCGCCGGGTTTTTGACTACCGTCAAAAAATGCTCCAGGCGCGGTTTCCGTATTTGATTGGAGCATCGGGGCTTTTGGCGCTGGTGCTTATTTTGGTTACCGTAATGTTGATGAGAAACAGGCAGACAGGCAGACAGCTGGAAAAGATCGTGAAGCAGCGGACCCATGAACTGGAACTCCAGACTGCGGCGGCCCAGGTTGCATCCCGGTCCAAGAGGGAATTCCTGGCAAACATGAGCCACGAAATACGCACGCCCCTTAACGCGATCATCGGCATGACGGAGATTGCAAAAAAACATGCGGAAGCTCCCAAGACCGTTGAATCCTTAAAAGAAATTTCTACCGCTTCCGGCCATCTTCTGGGTCTCCTTAACGACATTCTGGATATGTCCAAAATTGAGTCGGGAAAATTCACCCTGGTAAATGAGGCTTTCTCCCTGACGGCAATGATGAAAGAAGTGGCGGATATTATCACGCTGCGGTGCAGGGAAAAACAAATCAATTTTGTAACCAGTTATGCGGAAATTCCGCAGGCAGGGGTCCTGGGCGATAAGCTCAGGCTTAAACAGGTGCTGATCAACCTTCTGGGAAATGCGGTTAAATTCACCCCCGAAGGCGGCTCCATAGAACTGGGGCTTACCGTTATTGAAGAAACCGGTGAAAAAATCCGGCTGGGCTTTCGTGTAACGGATTCGGGAATCGGCATGACGGAGGCACAGGTTGCAAAGATATTTACCGCCTTTGAACAGGCCGACAGCACCATTGCCGTACGGTTCGGCGGGACCGGCCTGGGGCTTGCCATCAGCCGGAATCTGGTTAAGGAGATGGGAGGAACCATCACCGTCACAAGCCGGATTGGGGAAGGTTCGGCGTTTTCCTTTGACGTCAACCTCAAAAAAACCGGTGCCAATGCCATACCGGCGCCCCCAGCCGGAGCTGAAAGCCGGGAGACTCCGCCTGAACTGCGGGGTAAACGCATTCTTCTGGCGGAAGATATCGAAATTAACCGCATGATCCTTGGAGAACTGCTTTCCGACACCCATGTAACGATAGACGAGGCCGTCGACGGCAGGGAAGCCCTGGACAAATTTGCCGCGTCTCCCGCAGGGTATTACGACCTGATTTTTAAGGATATCCAGATGCCCAATATGAACGGCTACGAAGCCGCCCAACAAATTCGTGCCCTTGAAAACGAGCGTGCGCATGCTTCCAAGAGCCTGGAGTTTGCTCGAACCGAAGGTTCAGAGCAAACTCCTAAGGGACTTGCGAAGCAAGTCCCAATAATCGCAATGACC
>JAISJS010000160.1 GCA_031261385.1 Treponema sp. | reverse complement strand
GCGCAAATCTCCGGGACGGAATTGAAGCCTTCCTTAACCGTTACGGGTACGATGAGGATACCCGGCATATTGTGTATTACGCGGGTCATGGACACACGCTGAAATTAAGTAATACCCGTGATATGGGCTACATCGTTCCCACCGACGCGCCCAATCCGGCCCGTGATGAGCGGGGGTTTCAGCAGAAGGCTATCCCGATGCAGATGTTTGACACCTGGGCAAAGATGATCACGAGCCGCCATGTACTGTTTATGTTTGACAGTTGTTTTTCTGGTTCTGTTTTTGCCATGTCGCGTGCGGCGCCGGGTATTATCGACTATAAAATTTCCCAGCCGGTCAGACAGTTTATTGCCGCAGGAGCGGCGGATGAGACAGTCCCTGACAAGAGCATATTCCGCAGGCAGCTTGAAGCGGCGCTGCGGGGGCGGGAAGCCGACCTGAACCGTGACGGGTATGTATCCGGCAGTGAGCTGGGTGATTTTCTGCAAACCACGGTGGTGAACTACAGTTACAATTCCCAGCATCCCCAATACGGCAAGATACGTGATGCGGACCTTGACAAGGGGGACTTTGTTTTTGAGGTGGACAGGGAAATGGCCGCCGCACAATCTACCCGGCCTGTTGTGCCGGCGCCGGATACGCCTGCCCGGCCTGTTGCAGCGGCCCCGTCGTCTGCTCTCCCGCCTGCCCAACCCGTTGCGTCGGCGCCGGATACGCCTGCCTTGCCTGTTGCAGCTGCCCCGCTGTCTGCTCTCCCGCCTGTCCGGCCCGTTGCAGCGGCGCAGGATGCGCCTTACCGTCCGCAGATGTTCACGGTGAATGTTACCTATATGACGCAGGGCGGCGCCAAAAAGACCGACAGCACTTCAGTTTCCGCATACAGTGCAGGCGAGGCGGAACGTGAAGCTGAGGCGCAGTTTAAGAAAAATAATTCCCGCAGTACGTTCATACGGGCAGAAGTGGTCGTTAACGCCATGCAAAAAGGTACCGGTGCATCGTCTGCCCGGCCCGCTGCGGCAGCACAGAATAACTCTGCCACGCGGCCGCCCCGGCAGGAGGCTGCCAGACCATCGTCCTTCACCGTGAAAGTTACCTATATGACACAGGGCGGCGCCAAAAAGACTGACAGTATTGCAGTTACCGCTTCCGGTGCAGGCGAGGCGGAACGTGAAGCCGAGGCACAGTTTAAGAAAAATAATCCCCGCAGCACGTTCATACGGGCAGAGGCTGTATTAAATTCTACACAAAAATAAGGAGAGCAACATGAAAAAGACTACAGTATTTTTTGGAGTAATAGCCCTTGCGATGTTTTTAGGTTTTGCATTGTCCGGTTGTGAATTTACGCCGTTGGAGGAAGGGATTGGTACGATCAAACTGACTAATAATAGTATAAATGTAACTTTACGCTATTGGTCAGCTGAAAAGGAAAAAGAGCCTGGTAGTCCGATATGGGAAGAAAGTATAGAGCTCTCTCCCGGCGAATCTATTACACATGAGATGGAGAGCTCTTATAACATCAAGATTTATATTGAAGACAAAGGCGAAGACGGTGTGGGGTGGCTGTCAAAAAAATCCTATACCGTCAGAAAAGATGAGATCGTTGCGCTCAAGTTTCCGGGTGATTTTTCGCCGGATAATTAGTATGGCGCCTGGATTGCCAAAGCCGCACACACTGCTGCGGAAAGCCGGCTTAACCATTATTTGCCGCTGTACCTTTTAAGCATTGCGTCCAAAGCCTGTTTTAAATCACTGTTTGCCCTGTTGATTATTAGTTTTACATCGTCGTTGTATTGGTGCAAGGTATCAAAAGCAGGGTGCTCCCGGGGCAATTCCGCCTTAAAAAGGTCCAAAACTTCGATTTTTAAACACCATTTGAAGAAGGGGTTGGTATACCCGCGCCATCCATGGTATCCTGAATTCAACCGTCATTCAGGAGTTAAGTAATGAAGAAAACTGTCTTTCAGTCGTTGTTTACGGCACTGTTGGCGATGGGTATTGTATCGTGCGCCACGACTGTTCCAATCAAGTCGGTGAGGATGCCTACAATAGACACAACCGGAATACAACGGCTGGGTATCAGGCCGTTTGAAAATGTAAGCGGGATTGGCGGCCCTGTTACTGCACAGCTTACACGATATCTTTCAGACAAGGCGACTGTGCTGATTACGGATACCGGAAAGTTTACCGTGGTAGCCCCAACCGATCCAAATGCCGACGGGGTTTTTACCGGGGAACTCACCATCATTACTTCAAAGGATTCACAGGAAGTAAAAGAAGCCAAAGATAAAGACGGGAATCCCTATACTCAAATCACCTATAAACGTGATGTTTCCATAGAATTCTCGTATAGTATACTCAGTGCAAGGACCGATATGCCGGTTGGGAAGGTTTTAAAAAAGGGTTCAATAAGTTCTTCCAGCATGGAATCGCCCGGTGAGCTTTCTGATACGCTGACACTTGCCAAGAGCATCGTTGATTCCCAAATAAGCGGCTTGTCCAGAGATATTGTTCCCTATATCGTTACCGGAAGCCGTGAGCTGATGAAAGAAACTTTAAAAGACAAAGTTGTAAAACAGAAGATGAAAACAGCCTTGACCCTTGTCAAGAACGGTAGTTATGAAGAGGCCATACGGCAATATGATATAATCGCCTATGAATCAGGCAGCGCCGCCGCCTCGGCAAATGCCGGTATCCTGCGTCAATCCATTGCAAGTGATATTGCGGCAAACGCCCGGTTGTCAGAACTTTTCAACGATAAAAGCGGATTGACGGAGAAGGCGATCAAGACGGTTCTTGATGCGCTCAATTCAAAGCTGCCATCCGGGACAAACATATCGATTATGAAAACACGTTCCACTGAACGCGACATGATTGATTATGCGGTGGATCAGTTGACCAAAAATATTATTCAGGCAGGAAATTTTACGGTAATCGATCGTTCAAACCAGGCCTTGATTGATGACGAACAGTATTTCCAGTTGTCCGGCAATGTAAGCGATGAATCGGCGGTCTCTATCGGCAAGCAGCTTGGCGTCAGGTACATGGTACTCTGCTGGATAAGCGGCGAGAAAAGTCTTCGGCGGTTTTATACACGGGTACTGGATATAGAAACGGCGCAGATTGCGTAGCAAATTGATGTTGAGATATAGGGTGTACCGGCGATAAAGGACCGCAGGGGTGTCAGTCACCATTTTCCAACATTTCATTTCTTTTTACTGACAATCAAGTGCGGCAAATTTCTTTTCTTGTATATGACCCGATGAATTTCCACAATGTCATCGTGCGCGATATAAAAAACCAGATAATTTTTTACTGGCATTACACGATATTCAGTCTCAATCGGGTCAGGAGGACGGTAGAGCCGGTGAGCCAGAGGAAATATTTTTAAATTTTCAATGGATTTTTCCAGGGTATCAATGAAATCAAGCGCAGCTTTTGGCGCTTTAAGATTGATGCTGATATAATCGGTTAATTCTTTCAGGTCTTTTTTAAATGAAGGAAGATACCGTATATCAAACATTTTTGGCACGGGCATATAAAGTTCTCTTTATACCGGAAAAAACTTCTTCATGGGTTAGTCTTTTACCGGTTGATCTTGCTTCCGCTTCTGCTTCTTTTAGTTTTTGATAAATTTCAGTTTCAAATTGCTTGTCCTCCCATGCTTCCATGCTCATAACTACCATATCACCATGTCCGTTTTTGGTAAGAAAGACAGGATCGGCGGATTCATGAACTGTTTTGGAAATGTCCGCAAAATTATTTCGTAAATCAGAAACAGGGCGAATATTTGGCATAATAACTCCTTGGTTGGCATAACCCTCACTATATATTAGCATAATTATGATAAACCCGCAAGTATCCCGAAATGATTTTTGTTTACCCTGCCAATAGATTGTAAACCTTCTTTCTGATATAATATTGACATGTCTATAAACTGCGGTATCGTAGGGCTGCCCAATGTGGGCAAGTCCACCATTTTTTCAGCGTTGAGTTCCGCCCCTGCCGAGGCGGCAAACTATCCGTTCTGCACCATTAACCCCAATGTGGGGATCGTTGATGTTCCCGATCAGCGGCTTTTCAAATTGACGGAGATTTTCAAGCCTGCAAAGACCATTCCTGCAATCGTGGAATTTGTCGATATAGCAGGGCTTGTCAAAGGCGCTTCCAAAGGTGAAGGCCTCGGGAACCAGTTTCTGTCCCATATACGTGAGGTCGGAGTTATTGCCCAGGTGGTCCGCTGTTTTGACGATCCCGATATCGTTCACGTGAACAATAAGGTCGATCCCGAATCGGACATGGAGACGATCAATATTGAGCTGGCTCTGGCCGACCTGGATACCCTGCAAAAACGGCGTGAACGTGCGGAGCGAACCCTTAAGGTGCAGGGCAAGGATGAAAAGAAAGCGGCGGAGACGGTTATCTCTGCTCTGGATAAAATCGGTCCTGCCCTTGAAAACGGAAAACCCGCCCGCTCGGTTGCGTTAAGTGATGATGAAAAAGCTGCCGTGTATGACTGTCACTTTATCACCTTAAAGCCCCAGCTGTATGTGTGTAATGTTGATGAAAACGGAATGAAGACGATATCGTCAGGCGGGCAGGGTAACGTGTATGTTGAAGCAGTCCGGAAGCGGGCATCTGCCGAAGGCTCCGAAGCGGTGTGTATCTGCGGCAAGTTTGAGGCTGAACTCGGCGACATTTCCGACCCGGAAGAAAAACTCGCGTTCCTTGAAGAACTTGGTTTGAAAGAATCGGGCCTCGGGAGCCTGGTTCACGCGGCGTACCGGCTTCTGGGTTTGCGGACCTTTTTTACTGCGGGTGCCGATGAATGCCGTGCCTGGACGATACACGCGGGTGACTCTGCGCCAAAAGCTGCGGGCGTCATTCACACCGATTTTGAAAAGGGCTTTATCAAGGCGGAGGTTTACTCGTACAACGACATCATCCAGTACGGAACAGAAGCAAAAATTAAAGAAGCGGGGAAGTACCGCATTGAAGGCAAGGAATACGTTGTGCAGGACGGAGATATTATGTTTTTCAAGTTCAATGTCTAGCAAAACCCATGACTACAGGCAAGCATAAAATATTAGAAGATTTTTTCGGTTTCCGCTCCTTCCGTCCCGGTCAGGAAGAAACGATAGACGCAATATTGGCGGGCAGGGATGTGCTTGCCATAATGCCCACCGGCGCCGGCAAATCGCTCTGCTACCAGATCCCCGCCCTCTTGCTTCCGGGGCTGACTATTGTGATATCTCCGCTTATCTCCTTAATGAAGGATCAGGTTGAAGGGTTAAAAGATTTGGGTATTCAGGCGGCCTGTCTGAACAGTTCTCTCGGTCCCGCCGAATACAATGAAACCATGGACAGCATCTCTGGCGGAAAACTCAAGCTTCTCTACATTGCGCCCGAACGGCTGCAAAAAATGGATATGTCCCTGTTTGCACAGGGCATACCCCTTGTCGTGGTGGATGAGGCGCACTGTCTTTCCCACTGGGGCCATGATTTCAGACAGAGTTATCTTGATATCGCGGACTTTATAAAAAATATTACACCAAAGCCGGTAACGGCCGCGTTTACCGCCACTGCGACGCTCAAAGTGCGGGAAGACATAGTAAAACTTTTGCACTTAAAAAACTCCGGCGATGAAAAAGGCGTTTTTACCATCACCACCGGTTTTGATCGTCCCAATCTTTATTTTGAAGTTCAGAAACCGGGTAAGCCCGGCTGCATATCAAAAGACAAGAAAACTGCCCTTCTGGACTGCCTGAAAAGCAGAACAGGAAAAAGCGGGATCATCTACTGTGCAACGAGAAAAGCAGTCGAAGAAGTGTCGGAGCTTCTTTCAGGGCGCGGTTTCAGCGCAACCCGTTACCATGCAGGCCTTGACGACGAAGAACGCAAAAGGAATCAGGATGATTTTCTCTATGACCGTAAACTCATCATCGTTGCGACCAATGCATTCGGCATGGGCATTGACAAGTCAAACGTGTCCTTTGTGATTCACTACAATATGCCAAAAAATATCGAAAGCTATTATCAGGAGGCGGGGAGGGCGGGCCGCGACGGCGCCCCTGCGGATTGCATACTCCTTTACTCGGGTCAGGATGTGCGGATCAACGAATTTCTTATTACCAAAAGTGATGAGGAAAATGGTGATTCAAATCCTGCGCTGGTAAAACACAACCTTGAGCTCCTCAAGCAGATGACCTTTTACGCGGCAGGAAACGACTGCCTGCGGGCAAGGCTGCTCTCGTACTTTGGGGAACAGCCGCCTGCGTACTGCGGGAACTGCTCTGCCTGCCTTACCAGTTTTGATGAAGTCGATATCAGCCTGGAAGCCAGAAAAATTATCTCCTGCGTTTTCCGGCTTAAGCAGAGGAACAGAAGCTTCGGCAAGATTATGATCATCGACATATTGCGGGGCAGCAAAGCTGAAAAAATAGTTACCCAGGGTTTTGATACCCTCAGCACCTGGGGAATCATGCAGGATACTTCCGCCCACAGAATCCGTACTATCCTTGACTGGCTTGTCGGGGAACACTACCTTATGCAAAACGCAGGTGAATATCCTGTAATAGAAATGGGAAGCAAGGCTGTGGATTTTCTCAAAGAGAATAGGCCTCTTATGATGATGCTTGCCAAAGAGGCGCCCCGGCGGGAACAAACGGCGGCTTTTGAAAATTTCAGGACTTGGGAAAATGCAGAAACCGGGGTGCGTGTAAAAGTCGGCGTTGAAATTATCGAAGGTCCTCCGGAAAGTCCATTTGACGAAGCGCTCTTTGAAAAACTTAAAAGTTTGCGCAGGCAGCTGGCGGCCAAAGCGGGTGTTCCCGCCTATATTGTTTTTTCCGATGCCAGTCTGCAGGATATGTGCAGGAAGCGGCCCAAAACTCTTGCAGAATTCCCGCGGGTAAGCGGGGTAGGGCAGGTGAAAACAGAAAAATACGGCCTTCCCTTTACCGGCCTGATACGGGAATATTGCGCTGCTTTGGCAGAACCGGAAAAAAATTCTTAAAAATTTTTTTAGACAGAAATTAATTCGCCAGTGCGGTTTCCCGGAAAACCAGTTTGTCAGGGGTACGTTCTGCTTCCTGCCGGGGTACGACGATCATATCGGCGCGGCGCAGGGAACGGAGCAGTTCTGCGGCGCTGTAGTACCG
>JAISJS010000147.1 GCA_031261385.1 Treponema sp. | reverse complement strand
AATCCCTTGATACCGCGAAAGTGATCGGTGTTATTGGTAACCAAAATACCATTATGCTGCCTGCAAAAAGCGGCAATAAAAATATCGGCATCATCTATGTTTATACCCTTCTTGAGCAGCTCAATATAAATATCAACCGCAATTTCAAGCTGGCTGTTTTCAAAATTACCTATCTGCATAAGCGCGCAAAAATGTTCAAAATCTCTTAATTTTTTGACTGCCCCGATGAACGTCAAACCCCGTTTTATTTCATAATACGCGAAAGGGGGTATGATAATATCGTCGCCTTCGGTTCGTGTTTTTTCGATGGTTTGAATGATCTGCTGATTTTCCCGCAAGTAAAACGAGATGATATTGGTGTCGAGTACAAATTGCCTCATAGGTTAATTTTCCTTTTAAAGTTAACCCGTTTTTTTAAAATTTTATCAAATTCTTTCGGCAGAGGATCTTCCAGATTGTGCTCGTGTATTTCCCTGTTCAACTGCCGGTATTCGGTTATCCACGATTTTTTTTCGTCGGCAGGAGACGCCCGCAAATCGAAAGGTACGCCGTTGTGCCGGATAATTTGCTTGTAATACAGAATTGTTGCCGCAGAAAGGCTTAATCCGATGCTGTCCAGAACCGCCTCGGTTTGCTTCTTGAGGGTGTCGTCAACCCGTATATTTAAGTTTGCCATTTTGTTTCCCCGCTTTTTATAGTATAAGGGAGGAAACACAGTTTTGTCAACATTTTGACGAAAAATGACGAAATTTAACGAAATGCTGAACCGGCCTCATTTCTTCCGTATCTTCTCATGATAAAAATAAGACCCGTAATTCAGTTTATTCTTTTTGCAAAATGCATGTATTTCCTTTTCCATTTCTTCCCAGTACCCGATATCCCCTCTCTGATAGATTTCTTTGTACAAAGGCAGCAGTCCGGCATGATAATCTGCAATATATTTCATGACCCGTGCGCGGTAGGCGCCCCGTAAATTCAGGTTTTCAAAATAAAAGGCGCCGGTATAGGGTTTACAGGCATGTATGATGGCCTTAAAATCGGTTATTCCGGGAAATATCGGCGAAAGAAACACCCAGGTTTTTATTTTTTGTTCGTGCAAGGTCTTTAATGCGTCGAGCCGTTTTTTGATGCTTGATGCCCGGGGCTCGGTGATTTTTCTGATCGCATCATCCAGGGTATTCATTGATATTCCTATTCTGATATGGGGAATCTTTTTGAACAGGTCGATGTCACGGATGACCAAATCAGATTTTGTCAATATTTCGATTTTTACTTCCGAACCGGCAAACTGTTCCAATAACTCTCTGGTTTTTTTAAATTTTTTTTCAAACGGATTATAGGCGTCGGTTACGGAACTAAAGTTGACCGTCGCATTTTTCAATCTTTCGATATTTATTTTTCTGCTGCACTGCTTTACGTCAATAAAATCACCCCAGGGTTCATGGTGGTTGGTAAACCGTTTCATGAATTCCGCATAACAATAAATACATTTATGGGGGCACCCGACATAGGGGTTGATCACATAATCCGCCGCGGGAATTTTTGTTTTTGTCAGAATTCCCTTAACTTCAATTTCATTTACCGTAACCATTTTTTAATCCTCCAATATAACCTCCAGACTCACCGGATGATGGTCTGAATATTTAAAACCATCTGCCAAAGTCTTTACCGACTTAAGCCGTACGTTAGGCGAAAGAATAAAACCGTCAATGACATAGAGCTGCGTATCTTCGTAACTTCCCGAATACGGCTCATTCAAAAGCCGTGCGCTTGGAGTCTGCGTGTCAGATGCAAACTGCCAGCCTGATTGCAGCATACCGGGAGTCAGGGTACCTGCAACAAAATAATCGTCGTTTTTTATGCGGAAAAGTTCAGGATCGATGCCGGGAAAGCTTTGGTTAAAATCTCCGCCTGCAATACAGTAGTTCCCCCTGGCATATTCGGCGTTTAAAAAATCCATCATGATAAGCATTTGAGCCAGCCGTCCGCTGTCAGATGAATATGCCTCCAGGTGGAGGTTGACGAGCACCAGTTCTCTGCTGCTGTTTTCAATGGGGATCCATTCAGCAAGCAGGCACCGTTTAAGGTTGGCGATCCGTACCGGCCATTTAAAAGGACTCGGAAGACGTATCCGTAAAGCCTCACGCGGAGCAAAAGCAGTCATGGAAAGAATCCCGCTTTGCACAGGGCCGATAAATTCCGGAACCGGGTAAGGAACAAAAGCGGCTTTAAAGTTGTACCCAAGGGTCCAGGAACCGGCGTAGCCGCCGGTCAAATATTCAACCTGGTTCACCCAATACGATCGAAAGGAATGTGTGTCCACCTCCTGAATCAGCACTGCATCCCACGAAGGATCTGTCACAAGCTTTTTTATATTCTCGATATTATTTTTAACATTGGTGTTTTTGGCAGGACGAACATGGGTGCCGCCATCCATAAAAAAATCTTCCGTTGCATCCAAAGAAGCATAGCCGATATTCCAGGAGAGTATTTTGAACGGCGTTCCTGCGGCAAGTGAGCGGCTGCCGCCCGTACCGGTTATTTCCAAAGTTTCCTTTTCTTTTGGCCGGTATTCGGTGATGGTAAGCACGCCCACAAAAATGCCAAAGATCACGATTATAAGCGCAAGAATGAGACCGGCTATTTTAACTATTTTCAAAAATGTTTTCATTTACCCAATATACCCCTTGTACTTCAATAATTCCGCACTGAGTATCCCCCCTCCGGCAGCGCCGCGGACGGTGTTATGGGAAAGGCCGACAAAACGCAGGTCGAAAATATTACAGGGGCGGATGCGGCCGACGGTAATGGCCATGGCTTTACCGGCGTCGCGGTCCTTGCGGGGCTGGGGACGGTCGTTTTCTTCACGGACGATAACCGGCTGTTTGGGGGCCATCGGGAAATCAAGCTCCTGGGGCAGGCTCTTAAACTCGGTCCAGATTTTTTTGACTTCGTCGATAGAAGGCTTTTTATCGCCGAACTCAAGGCTCACGCAGGCGGTATGACCGTCCACTACCGGAACACGGTTACAGTGGGCGCTGATCCTGGGGAATTCCGCATTCTTGAAAACGCCGCCTTCAATAGAACCTAAAATCTTGAGCGGCTCCAGTTCGGACTTTTCTTCTTCGCCGCCGATGTAGGGCACGATGTTATCGATCATGTCGAGGCTCGGCACGCCGGGGTAACCGGCGCCGCTTACTGCCTGCAGCGTGGTAACGACGAGCCGCCTGATTGCATAACCTGCTTTTATCAAAGCATACAGCGGGGTGGTATAACTTTGAATTGAACAGTTGGGCTTTACCGCAATAAAGCCCCTGTCCCAGCCACGGTTCTTCCGCTGAATGGGAATGATGTCGGTATGCTGATGGTTTACCTCGGCAATGAGCACCGGCACGTCAGGCGTCCAGCGGTGGGCGGAAGC
>JAISJS010000112.1 GCA_031261385.1 Treponema sp. | reverse complement strand
CCCTGATAAAAGATTATCCTGATAACAGCCGCGGTCTTGGGATTACCGATATGGCGGAAGCCATCGCCAAGGGCAAGCCTCACCGCGCCTCAGGAGAACTGGCTTTTCATGTTCTTGATGTAATGCACGGTATTCATGATGCATCAGCTTCGGGTAAGTACTATGAACCAAAAAGCACTTGTCCGCGTCCGGAGCCGCTGAACTAACGATCCCTTGATTTCCTTTGAATTTTTGGTAAACTTTTAGAGGAGGTATTGATTATGAGGTATGTATGGGACGGCAGCCTTGCCACAGGGCATGCGCTGATTGATGAACAGCACAAACAGCTTTTTGAGGCGATAAATGATCTGCTGAAAAATTGCGAAGGGGGCACGGGGAAGGAAGAGCTGAAAAAGAGCCTGGACTTTTTAAACAGCTATACGATTAAGCACTTTTTTGATGAGGAAGTGCTCCAAAAACAATACGGTTACCCCGACTACCCCAATCATCAAAAATATCATGCGAGCTTTAAAGAGACGGTTCGTGAACTGTCCCACAAGTTAATCCTGTCCGGCGCCACGGATGATCTTACCCTGGAAGTTCAGCGGCAAATCGGCGGCTGGCTTGTGAGCCACATCCAGGTACAAGACAAGAAAGTCGCCGCACATATAAAGTCACAAGCGGCAAAATAGAAACAGAAATATTTAACCGCAGAGAGCACAGAGGGGTGCACGCGAAAGCGTGCAAACACAGCGAACACGGAAAATTTTAGAAAAGTAGGGAAACCTGGTGTTACTTTTATATTCTCTGTGTCCTCAGTGAAAATCCTCGGCGTCCTCTGCGGTTTATCTTTTCTTCCTGCTTTTCTTGATAAAATAAAATCCAAGGCCGCTTGCAAAAAGACATAGCGCTCCGCCTGCGGCCCGGGCGGGATCCCCTGCTTCCGGAAAAATTATCTGTGTGAGGAAAAATCCTGCAATAAAACCTGCGGCAAGCGGGAGGATACTTTTGAGCGCTTCTTTTACCAATTTTGCCGGAGTATTATTCTGCTGACCGCTGCCGTCCTGTCCCTCGCCGGTTTCCACAGGGACAAAGCGTTTTGCGCATTTGGTATTCATGCAGCCAAAGCAGGCTTCGTCAATTTGCTGCCGTTTCATTGGTTGTATCTTCCTTAATAGTATCTTCGGGGACACTCTGCCTGATACGTTCTATCGAAACGGCTTTTCCGTTTGGGGCTATGTCAATCAAGACCCCCTGAAGTTCAGGCTGTTCCCAGGCGTCACGCGTCCAGTCGGGGATACCTGAAAGGTATTCCTGGATACGGGAGGCGGCGTCACAGCCGCCTATGGATTGAATGCTGCCGGTGCGGCCTGCGTCGGTGATGACGGCGGTTCCCTCAGGCATTACCTCTTCATCGGCGGTTTGAACCCGGTTGTGGGAACCGATTACCGCGGAACAGCGGCCGTCTGCCGCGGCAAAAAGGGTCTTTTTTTCCGCGGTTGCCTCCGCATGAAAATCGATTAACACATAGGGGGTTTCCTGGCGGAGCCGTTCGAGCAGGGAGGGGAGTATGGAAAAGGGATTGTTGCCGTGGAGCCTTCCAAAACCGCTTTGGCCCAAAAGGACGGCAACGGCGACTTTTTCATTCCCGGTTTTAAAAATCCTGGAACCAAACCCCGGCGCTTCGGGATTAAGGTTTTCCGGCCGCAGGACATAGGGCATTTTTTCGATATTTTCGGTGAGATCCTTTTTGTAAAAACAGCATTCGCCGGTAGTAAGCACATTGGCCCCGAGTTTGCGGAGGTATGCGGCGTGATTGCGCCCAAGACCGTTTCCGCCGGTAGCGCCGTCGGCGCAGAGGACAAGAAAATCCCAGGAAAAGCGCTTCTTCAATTCCGGCAGTCCTTTTTTAAAGGCGTATACTCCGGTTTTTCCGACCACTTCGGCACAATAAAGTATTTTCATTTACACTTCGTCTTACTCTATACTGCCGGGATGGTTAACAGGACCGCGAAAATCGGAAACCCCCGAAAGGATACGCTCAAATTCCGCGGCTGCCCGGTAATCCTTAAGCTCCCTGCAGGTATCCCTGATGTTAAAAAGAGCCTCATAGTACAGGGGTGAAAGGCTTATCGCCTCCTCAAAACAATGGCGGGCTTCCTCAAAGGCCCCTTCCACAAAATACAAAACCCCAAGGTTATTCCAGGTTTTGGGAGAACAATCATCCCGCATCAGGGCCGATTGGTAACACTCCTCCGCCGCGTCAAACTGTTCAAGCTCATAGTAAATGAGCCCCAGGGAGACCAGGGCTTCGGCAAGGCCGTCATCAATAAAAATCGCCCGCCGGAAACTGTTGATTGCTTCGTCATAATCCCCGGTACGCTGCTGGGCGATGCCGAGGTTCAGCCAGAGCAGGGGGTTTTCAGGCTCCATGGCAAGGGCCTGGCGGAACAGGGGAATCGCCTCATTGGGCCGGTTTGCCTCAGTCAGTGCGATACCGGAGTCGTTCAAAAAAGCTGCGGTTTCCATAACCCCTCCTTTACTAAATATACCACATTGGGGTTACGAATACTATATTACAAAAGAGATTTGTGCTATATTAAAACAAAGAAGTGAGTGGTGAAAGATTTAACCGAGTATAACGAAACAGTTTCTGACAATGAATTATTCTCTTTTCTGTATGATAAAATTCTGAACAGGGAATTTGTCAAATTCTCCCAGTTAAAGGAATATGCCGCCCCCGTACTCAGGGACAAGCGCTCTCAGCCGGTGATTATGCGCTGTTTTGAGCTGATTAAACGGCTTTATTGGGGCTTTTTTGCCGGAATTTCCCTTGCAACCCACCGGAGACTCTGGCGGGAACTCGTCATTGCCGATAAAAACTTCCCCGAAGCGGGGGACCTTAAAGATACGCTCACCGTGTCAAATCTCTATATTTCGATGATGGACATTCACGGGTATACCAAATTCTGCCAGGATTCCCGGAAAAACCTTTCCCTTCAGCATACCCTGGACCGGGCCATCTATAACGAGATTCAGAATATTTCCCGTCAATGCGGCGCGGTAAGCCAGCGGGAGCGGGGGGATGAAATCGTACTGGTAGCCGCCACCGCCACCGATGCCCTTACTGCGACCCTTGGAATTATCGACTTTTTCAGCAAGACCAATGTGGTGGATGATCTTGCCATCCCCACAAAGCGTGTCGGGGATACTGCAGTGCTGCCGGTTTTTAAAATGACTGCAGGTATCACCGGGGGGAATACGTCGAGCCCCCTCATCATAACAGAACAGGGCAATCTTGCGGGGTTCCTCCTTAATACCGGGGCGCGGCTCCAGACACGGGCCAATGAGCTTTCCGCACGGGAATCACGGGTCATGGTTACCAAACAGGTGTACATGAATTTTCAGAAGGAGAATGTCGGCGAAAAATGCAGTCTTGCCCGGAACAACGCCGTTTATTTCTTTGATACGGGGATGATAGAATTTAAGGGAGTTCAGCTTCCCTCCTGCGAGGCGGTTTTTAAACCGGAGGATCGTTACAAGGAAAATTTCAGCGAGGAAATGGTCCGCCTCTTTGGTTCCATCAAGGAAAACCTTTGGGAACAGCGAATATTCATGGATATGATGGAACTTATTTCCAAAGCCGCCAGGGAGATGCAGCCGTTCAACGTAACTCCCCTCAAGCCGATCAGCGGAATGCAGACCATCACCAACGACTCCGTCGTACAGCTTTGCAACATCGGGCTTAAAGCCTATCTGCATGATGAAGATTATATTACTGCCGTTGAAATACTCCACAATTTCATCAACATTATCGAAATGATCCCGAGTTTTGACCGGCTTGTTCTGGATTATATAAAAGGGATAACCGATAAATACGATATTTTGCTGGATTCCTACAACAAATCCATCGACAAGGAAATTGACGATAAGGCCGCCACGATTTTTACCGGTAATTATTATAAAACCTGGCAGGCGGCAAAAAATGCCACTGTCATATATGAAAAACTCAAGGGGATAGGCCGCAAGAGTAATGCAATAACCAAAAAGAAAGCCCTTTGGTATAACCTGATTAAAAAATACCAGGAAAAGATGGTCTTTACATTACATTCGGGGAAGAAATGAAAATGATCGGGAAGCGTTTATTTTTTGTTTTATTTGTCGGTGTGTGTTTTGTGTCCTGCGGAAAACAGGGGCAAAATCCCGGTGATTTTAAAATTGAAATACAGGGAACCGGTAAAAAAACCATTACGATTACCGGATATACGGGGACGGAAAAAGATGTCCGCATACCTAAAAAAATCGGCAATATACCTGTTACCGAAATTGGCGATTCGGCGTTTTCTTTAAGTGAATTGACTTCGGTAACCATTCCCAGATCTGTTACCAAAATCGGAAAGTACGCATTTTTCTGGAATCAATTCACCTCGGTAATTATTCCCAAGTCTGTTACCCAAATCGGATTTAATGCATTTTCCTGGAACCAGTTGGCATCGGTTACCATTCCTGATTCTGTTATTGAAATCGGACAATATGCATTTTACCATAATCACTTGACATCAATAACTATACCCAGGTCGATAGTTGGCATCAGAAATTCCGCGTTTCGTGACAACAAATTAACCTCGGTAACCATACCGAATTCGGTTACGTTCATCGAAACCTATGCATTTCGTGATAACCCATTAACCTCGGTAACTATTCCGGACTCTGTCACTTTTATTGGTCATTGCGTGTTTCAGGGCAATCAGCTGACAACAGTAACTGTTCCCAACTCTGTTACTTCTCTTGAAGCGGATGCATTTGACGATACGGTAACAATAATACGGCAATAGCGTACGTTTTAAAGTGTCTTTACGATCTCCGCAACCGCTTCCGCCAATTTTCTATGATCCTCCGGTTCCAGATGAATGCCGTCGGCAGTACTGGTCTTGATATGCTTTCCCGCATCAAGAAAAATTGCGCCGCTTTCTTTGGCCAGAGCCTCGAACTGAGGCGGAAGCTGTTTGGAAAGTTCTACGCTGTTCCCAAACAGATGTTTAAAACCATCGGCCTCCACCGTGGGCGGCGGACAAATCATAATGACCTTTGGGCTTGTATTCCCGGGACCGGTGCGGGAATCCTGAACGGCGGTAACGATCCGCTGCGCTCCCCGCGCTATATCATAAGGCGTGGGCCGGAAACGGATCTTAAGGTCATTGGTGCCAAGCAGCACGATGACGATGTCCAATGGTTTATGACTTTCGAGGATAGGGATAAGCTGGCGGAGGCCGTTACGGTCACCCTCAACATCATCTTCCCTGCAGCTTGTTCTGCCGCAGAGTCCTTCCTCTACTATCCACCAGTCAGGATCGTCTTCGGCACAGCCTTTATTAAGAAGACTTTTTAGTACCATGGGCCAGCGGGTTTTATGATCGTAACGCTCTTTGGTCCGGGGGTTATGGCCCCAGGTATTGGAATCGCCGTAGCAAAGAATTGTTTTCATTATTTTACCTGAAAGAGTTCAATCACTTCGCGGTCAGGACCGTAGACAAAGGCATTGACGACGGCCATGGTTCCAAGCTGCTGATCTTTGGGTTCCTGCCGGGATTCTGCGCCTGCCTTGACGGCAGTTTCGTAAGCGGCCCGCGCGTCATCCGTGCGGATTGCCACATGGACCCAATGGGCGTCTTTTTCTTCTTCACCGTTACCCCGCGGGATAATCTCGATTACCGCATTGTTTCCAAGGTCTACAAGGTATACGGTTTGATGGGTATCCGCCGTGGGAAAACTGTGAACCACCTTTCCCCCCAAACCTTTGGTATAAAAATCAAAACTCTTTTGTGAATCCTTTACCCACAATCCGATGTGATGAAATCCATTGAATGCCATACAATACTCCTTTGCTTTGCTGAATAAGAAAATGATACCCGTTAATGCCTTGGCGTTCAATGGCTTAATATAATAGAATGATTACGGAGGAAAACATGAATCCGGCGCTTGAGAATTTAAAAAGACGGGGCTTTTTTAAGCAGTGTACCGATGCAGAAGGGCTTTCAAAATTGATGGAGACCGGCCCTGTAACGTTTTACGTTGGCTGCGACCCCACAGGACCTTCTCTTCATATCGGCCACATGGTGCCCTTTTTTGCCTACCGCCACCTCCGCACAGCGGGGCAGAAGGGGATAGCCCTTATAGGCGGCGGGACTGCCCGTATCGGGGACCCTTCGGGGAAAAGTGAAATGCGGAAAATGCTGAGCTACGAAATCCTTGATGCAAATACCGCTTCGATACGCGCCCAGCTTGACCGCTTTATCGGCTTTGATGATGATACCGCCCGTACCGCCAATAACAAGGATTGGCTTGCAGACCTTAATTATATCGACTTTCTGCGCGAGATTGGGAGCCATTTTTCCGTCAACCGTATGCTGAGTTTTGAGGCGTACAAGATGCGGATGGAGACCGGCCTTTCTTTTATCGAGTTTAATTACCAGTTACTCCAGAGCTACGATTTTCTTGAACTGTACCGCCGTTACGGCTGCCGTCTCCAGATTGGCGGGGATGATCAGTGGGGGAATATTGTCGCCGGGGCGGAACTTGTCCGCCGCGTCGAGGGCGCCGAAGTTTTTGGCATGACCTTTCCCCTCGTGACCACTGCCGACGGCAAAAAAATGGGCAAAACCGAAAAGGGCGCCCTGTTTCTTGATCCTGAAATCACCAGTCCCTACGACTTTTTCCAGTACTGGCGGAATGTTCAGGACGCCGATATTCGCCGCTTTCTTTTGATGTTTACGTTTCTTTCCGAGGATGAGTGCGAAGCGCTTTGCGCGCCCGGGAAAAATCCCAACGAGGCCAAGGAGCGGCTTGCCTGGGAAGTGACCGCCCTGATTCACGGTAAGGATGAGGCTGATAAGGCCCTCTCCGGGGCGAAAGCGGCCTTCGGCGGCGGCGCCCGGGGCGGCGACAAAAGCGCCATGCCCCAAACGGAATTGCCCCGTTCCCGCTTTGAAGCGGGCTACAAGGTGGTGGACCTCTTTACCGACGCGGGCCTGGCCCCCACCAAGAGCGAAGCCCGCCGGCTCGTGCAGCAGGGCGGGGCCTTTGTCCCCGCAGCGGGCAGCGGCGAGCTTGCGGCGGTTACCGAT
>JAISJS010000007.1 GCA_031261385.1 Treponema sp. | reverse complement strand
ATATTGCCACTTAAGGCGGGTAGTTAATTTTTCTTTAAAAGTATCTGCATTAAAATCCATAGTTCGATAGTAATTCAAACTTCCCGTTTTGTCAAGATCCAGTTTTTGAAACGCCTGTAAGAAAGGCCATAATTCCGTCATAGTCCGCGGACGTTTTCCGGTGGTTTTCAATGCTTTCCTTTTTCCGGAAAGCGCAGAATAACTTGAGCTGGGAAATAAATACCGGGTTTGCGTATTCGGGATACCGCTTGAGCCAGCGGGAAAAGACGGATACCGGCAAAGGAAAGCCGCTGGTAAAAAGCAGCCGGGCAAAATCCTGTCCCGGATAGCCAAGCCCCGCTTCCTCAAAATCGATCAGATAGAGCCGGTCCTCATCATCAATCAGGGTATTGCCAAGCCCTGAATCGCCCTTGATAAAATCCCGTTTCCCTTCCCCGGCAAGTACCGCAAAGGCGCGATCGTTTTCCGGTGAGGGATCGCAATAATTCATGATGTTTTCGTATATCCGCCAGGATTCCGCAGGGACTTCTCCGGGATGCCCGTGATAATAACCGGCGATGATGGGGGGGATTTTCGCAAGCAGATCCGTAACCGCGCAGAGACTTTCAAAAATCAGGTCCAACGGCGCAGATGAGCCGTCCTCCGGGCCGTGACCGGATTTCTGCGCCGCTTTTTGCGCCGCTTCCTGCGCCGTCAGAACGGGCTTCAGCCGGGCGTATAATGATTGGGCATTTAAGTATTCTTCGCAAACCGTAGCCGTAGGTTCGTGGATGCGCAGAATCTCCGCAGCCGCGCCGGTTTTTTCCCGGATGAGGGTGCGCATGGCCGCCTCGGCGAGGACCCGCTTGGCCAGCGCCGGTGACGGGGTTTGCACAAATACCGCCCTTCCGCCCATGGAACCGGTCCACCGCATAAAATGGGCGCCCCGGTTTCCTTCCTGCCTGAATACACGGCGCAGGGTGATGGTATTCGTATCAAGCCAGGATGCGAGGGCTTCCAATTCATTGCTGTCCCACTCATCCCGGTCTGTCAAACAAATTCCGCCATGGTAACATCCACCGATTCCACTTCGGATTCGTACAGGGGAAGACCCTGGGATGTCAAATAGGATTCGATATGTTTGAATATCCGCTTCATTGAATTACACATAAACGATTCGCCGGTAAGGGTGCGCTCATGCAGGCAGCCGCCGTAGCATATACGTTCATAGTCACATTGGGAACAGCGGGCCGGCGGGGGATAGTTCTTGCCGATAGGGTCGCTTCGCCGATGGGCAAGGAAATCCGCGGGGCCTTCATTAAAAACATTGCCCAGGAGAAATTTGGCATCATTGAAACGGGTACAGGGAAGTATGTCCCCATTGGGGCCTATGCAGAGATAGCAATCCAGGCAGTTCTTGACATTACAGCAGAGCACGGGAATTCCCGTAAGGAGGCTTACGGAAAATTCCTCCAGATTCTTGACCCTGATGGCGGGTTCGGGATCGGCGGTCCAGATATCAAAGAGTTCGATAATGGCGTCCGCATATTCCTTGTCCGAGAGGGCATCGGCGCCCCCTGAGTTATCCTTTAATTCCGCAGGGAATACCCGGCACAGTGAAAAATCCGTGCCCAGTTCCTTGAAGAAATGATATATTTCGCTGATTTTATTGACATTTCGCCGGTTTAGCAGGGAAATGATGGAACAGCTTATGCCTTCTTCCTTTAACATCCGTACTTTTGCCGCCACATCATCAAAGCTGTCCCGGCCGTCGGCGTATAAACGCGCGCCGGTGCCGTAGTCCAGGGAAACCCCGATGGATGAATCAAAATGGGCTTTTAATACCGGCACATACTCGTTCGTAATAAGGGTCAAATTGGTCTGTATAGCGTTTCCAACTTTTATTCCACGAGGGGTAAAAATTTCTTCCTGCAGGGCAAGGGCAGCCTTCAGGGTATCAAGGCCGCAGAGCAGGGGTTCACCGCCATGAAAGGTCCATTTAAATTCCTTCCGGCCGGTCATGGCGCAGTAATCCGCAAGCCATTGATAAATACTGCGGAGCTGATCCATGCTGATGGAACCAAGGTTGTTTTTTGCCGCATCCGCATAACAATAACTGCAATGCAGATTACACTGGTTGGTATATTTATAAAGCACCGATAGTCCGTACTTTATATCAACCGGCTGCTTCATCAGGGTTTCTTTGTCCATTATAGTATCACCTGTGAGAACGGAAAGCCGGGCGGATTTTCCGTCCGGCTCTTCTGTTCAATTAACTCTGAGAATGATCGCAGTAGAATACGGTGATGCTGCCGTTCTTGTTCTGCGCTTTTTTGGCCACGCCTTTCCGTACATTGGCCGCTTTCACGAGCATTTTAAGCGTCTTTTTCATCGCGCCTCTCCTTTATTAGTCTTGTGAATGATCGGAATAGAATACCGAAACATTTCCGTTCTTGCTCTGGGCCTTTTTGACCAGGGCTTTCCGTACATTGGCCGCTTTTACAAGCATTTTAAGCGTCTTTTTCATCGTGTTTCTCCATCTTAGCTTTGTGAATGATCGGTATACATTACCGACATGCCGTAGTTACTGCTTCGTGCT
>JAISJS010000328.1 GCA_031261385.1 Treponema sp. | reverse complement strand
CGCCTCATGCTGGCGGTTACCTATTCTTCATTGATCCTGACCATAAAAAACAAGCTGGTCTTTTTGTTTAACGGCAATTTCAGCGTCGCGGTAGACGGCTTGCAGTTACTTATCGCTGTTCTGCTTTTGGTGCTCGGAATCATGGTAGCATTTTCCTGTATGGTAAAATTGCTAAAGAAAGAGATCCCGGCGGCGGAAGGGCAGACATGACTTCCCTAAAGGATAGATTTTTTTTATTGGTAACAAGCGGCAAATATTCCACCCTGCGGGACGAAACGGATATGGACGCCGTAATCCGTTTGATAGTCCTTAATATCACCTATACGGTCGTCTCGATTATTATTCTGGGTATGGGTGTTCAGGACATGCGGCAGGGATTTGTTGATCAGGGGTTAATCCAGCTGATCATCGGGTTTATGATATTTTTAAATCTGCTGCTGCTGCGAACCGAACTCCCCTTTATGGTGGGAGGGCTCATCGTCATAAGCATCTTCGGCGGGTTTTGCGGGGTATCAATTTTTGTCAAAGATGAAATGCAGGGATTTTCCAGTCTTTGGATATATTCCTACCCTCTCATGTCCATCTTTACCCTGGGACTGCCTGCGGGCCTGTTCCCTGCGGGGATCCTGCTGGTCATTACCGTAATCGGAACTTTTATACCGGGAATGGCGAAATTTGATTATACGATCCCCGAGGCCATTCTTATCTCCGGGGTCTATCTTTTTGTCATGAGCCTGACCGTCGTATACGAATATGTCCGCTCAATGAAAGACCGGTGGCTGATACGCCAGGACGCCGAACTCCATAAGGCAAAGGAACGGGCAGAGCAGGCAAGCCATGCCAAATCGAATTTTCTTGCCAATATGTCCCATGAGATCCGCACCCCGATGAACGCCATCATCGGCATGACTGCCATTGCCAGAAAGGCAAAAGAAACGGAACGCAAGGATTATTGTCTTGAAAAAATTGATGAAGCTTCCATCCATTTGCTTGGGGTTATCAACGATATTCTGGATATGTCAAAAATCGAAGTGGATAAATTTGAATTATCCTATACCGTGTTTGAATTCAGGCGGATGCTGGACCGGGTTATCAACATGCTGGAATTCCGTCTTGATGAAAAAAAGCAGAAGCTGATTCTGAATCTGGAAGACGGGATTCCCCTGCAGATCGTTTCCGATGAACAGCGGCTTGCCCAGGTTATTACCAATCTGATAACCAACGCGGTAAAGTTCACCCCCGAAAAGGGCGCCATCACCATTAACGCCCGGAAACTCGGTGAAGACGGGGGGAGTTGTACGCTGGAAATAGCGGTTACCGATACGGGGATAGGGATTTCCAGGGAGGAGCAGGCAAAGCTCTTTCAGTCCTTTGTTCAGGTGGACAGCAGTATCTCCCGTAAATTCGGCGGGACAGGCCTTGGGCTGGCTATCTCCAAAAAAATTGTGGAGATGATGGACGGAAACATCCGGGTTGAATCCGAGGCCGGCAAGGGTTCATCTTTTATTTTCACCTTTAAAGCTGCAATTTTCGCCTCCGCGGAAATTGCAAATCAGCCGGCGCCCCCGTCTGAAGCACTGCCGCTGCAGGAGGCGGAGGCAAAAAGCGGTAAAGATATCTTTGCCGGGAGGCGTATACTTCTTGCGGAGGATGTGGCGATCAACCGGGAAATTGTTTTAACGGTTTTGGAACCTACCGGACTTTCCATCGATGAGGCTGAAAACGGGCAGGATGCATACGATAAATTTGCCGCCAACCCCGGTGCGTACGATTTGATCTTTATGGATATTCATATGCCGGAAGTGGACGGGTATGAATCCACAAGAAAAATTCGTGAATTTGAAGCCGGTCGTAGCAAAAGCATGGAGCCCGCAAAGCGGGTCCCAATAATCGCAATGACCGCCAATGTGTTTCGGGAAGATGTGGAAATGTGTCTTGCCGCGGGCATGAACGGCCATATCGGGAAGCCGCTTGAGTTTGAAGAGGTAATGACGGTTTTACGGAATTATCTTACTTCCGCTTAATTTTTTTCATAATAAAAGACGAATTATCTGATAAAAGTTTGACACCGGGCTGTCCATGACTTACAGTTTAATCAATGATGTATCATATTGATGCATTAAATTAAAAAATGGAGTTAAAAAATGGACAAAAAAAAGTACCCTGCGGAGCCTTTTCGGATCAAATCAATCGAGTATGTGAAGATGAATTCCCGTCCGGAACGGGAAGCAATCATCAAAAAAGCCGGTTACAACACCTTCCTCGTCGACTCTGAAGATGTTTATATCGACCTTCTGACCGATTCGGGGACCAATGCGATGAGTGATAACCAGTGGGCCGGCATTATGCTGGGGGACGAAGCCTATGCGGGAAGCCGGAACTGGTACCACCTGGAAGCAACGGTTCAGGAATTATTCGGGTTCAAGCATGTGGTGCCCACCCATCAGGGGCGGGGCGCGGAAAATATTCTGAGCCATATCGCCATAAAACCCGGGCAGTATGTTCCCGGCAACATGTACTTTACCACCACCCGCTTTCACCAGGAAGCAAACGGCGGCATCTTTGTCGATGTGGTCGACGATGTTGCCCACGACGCCGCTATCGATCTGCCGTTTAAGGGCAACGTGGATATACAGAAGTTCCAGAAACTTATTGACGAGAAGGGCGCCGAAAATATCGCCTACATCTGCGTGGCGATTACGGTAAACCTTGCAGGCGGACAGCCGGTGTCCATGCAGAATCTGCGGGATGTGTCCGCCATCTGCAAAAAAAACAAGATCCGGATGTTTATGGACGCCACCCGCTGTGTGGAGAACGCCTATTTCATTCAGGAGCGGGAAGCGGAATTTAAAAATACGAGCATCAAAGATATCGTACATGAGGAATTCAGTTATGCCGACGGCTGTACCATGTCGGGAAAGAAGGACTGCCTGACCAATATCGGCGGCTTCCTCTGCATGAACGAGGAAGACCTTTTTATGGCAGCCAA
>JAISJS010000298.1 GCA_031261385.1 Treponema sp. | reverse complement strand
GGGTTATTATTCCAAAGTCAGTGTAGTAATGGCTCCGGAAACTACCACCGATGTTTCGGCAGTCCTCTTTGATCTCAATGAGAACGAAAGTCTGAATGCCGACACCGGAATCAACACTTCGACTGTTGGACTTAGTTCCGGACAGTTTGTGTTTATCCGGGTACTCGCCGAACTCTCATGGCTTTACGGAGGCAGTGGTTTTAGCTCTGCTCAATGGCATCCGGCCAGATCAGCTGATAACTATACTGCATATAAATATTATAAAGTACGGATACTCAAGGAAGGTGTTACTCCTGACATCGCCATTGCCGATATCAAGTATAAGGGTACAAGCATTGGGGCCACTCTGCCTGTTCCGATTACGGTAAACACAACCCAGAATAATGCCTATGGTACGGATAGCAAGAAAAACACCATTGTAACAACAACCACGACCACGACCTGGGGAACTGCTGCGGTTGATTACCTGACTGATGACTACGAGGACGTAATCATCAGTGTCCAGCCCGCTGTCTCTACTCCCAATGTGAAGTTTGCCTATGCGCTGGCCGCCTCCAATGTTACCGTTGGACTGCCGGCTGCGGACTTCAATGATACCGGGAAATTCGAGGATGTTTCATCCAACAATTATATTGTTATCCGGGCTACTTCCGAAGACGGGACCAATGTCGAGTTCTACAAGATCCACCTGCTTTCTCCTTCCGGCAGTGAATATACACCGGTCGACATAAAGATCAACAACACAAGCATCGGCGCGGTTGGGGACGGTAATGCGGCAGGAAACGGAACAACTGCAGTTAATTTTAATGTGCCCGCCAAGGCCGCCTTTGAATCCATAACGGTTACGGTGTCCAAGCCAAGTCCGTATACTGCTGTTGCGTTCGCTCTGGATTCCGCCGCCAATACCACTATTGCAGCGGATGGCTGGACCAATACTTCAGGTATCTTTGAGAATGTCAGTCCCGGACAATATGTGTATATCAGGATGCTGTCCGCCGACAGGACCCAAACCCGGTATTACAAGGTACGGCTGCTGCTCGCCGGCGCCCAAACCGAGGCGGCGTTGAGCGACATCCGGATCAACGGTACAAGCATCGGGACGGTGCCTGCCGCCAATAATGCCGTTACCGGTACGACTGCGGGCTTGTACAAAGTGGCGAGCCTTCAAAACCTGAACAACATGCAGGCGGCCGTTACCGCATCGCAGGGAGCTTCCGTGGCGTATGCCATAGCTCCTGCCAACAATACCAACACCGCAGACTGGGCCAATACTTCAGGCCTCTTTGCGATCTTCATGAACGCCCAATGGCTGAATATCCGTGTTGTTTCCGAAGACGGATTAACCACCCGGTACTACAAGGTCAGGATTGCCGCCGGGAACGAGAGTACGGATCTTACAGACATAAAGATCAACGGCACGAGTATCACTGCCGAGACTCCGCTTCCCGCTGCCAATACGGCTGTTACCGGTACGACATCAGTTGTATACCATGCGGCAAACGCGGCGGCGCTGAACAATATGGCCGTCACCGTGACGGCGCCTGCCGGAGCCTCAATAGCGTATGCTGCCGCCGCTGCCAATAATACCAATATTACTGCATGGACAAATACCAGCGGTGTTTTTGCGCCCTTTACGGCAGCTCAGTGGGTAGTTATCCGGGTAATTTCCGAGGACACCATAAATACCCGTTACTACAAAGTCAGAGTGGTTGTTGGCAGCAGTGCTGCTACTATTACGGGCATTACTGTCAATGGCGCAGGTATTGGGACGCTTCCTGATCCCAATACGGCAGTTACCGGAACCACGGCGGCGGTGTATAGTGTCGAAAGCTTACTTAACCCGGTAACGATTGCAGTGCAGGGCGGCGCTGCCGGCGCGGTCATAAACTATGCTGTTGCAGCGGCAGCCAACACCAACGTGGCGGCCGCCAACTTTACCACCACTGTCAGTTACGGTCTTACTTCCGGCCAGTATATGGTAATCCGGGTAGTTTCCCAGGACACGGTAAATACCAACTACTATAAGGTGCAGGTGATCCACGGCAGTTCTGATATTGAAATGGAAGCAATAAAAGTGAACGGTAACTACGTTATTCCGGTTCCTCAGGCCAACACGACGATTACCGGTACTGACGCCGGTATTTTAGAGCTGCCTGCTTCAGTCTTTGGCAGCCCGGTGACTGTTAAAGTAAGCGTTGCTCCCGGCGTAAATGTTGCGTATGCCGCAACTGCGGCGGCTAACACCAATGTTGCCAACTGGACCAATACTACCGGCGTATTCAACACTTTTACTGCCGGTCAGTATGTGGTGATACGGGTTATTTCCCAGAATGGACAGAATACGGAGTTTTATAAGGTACAACTTACCGCCACCCCGTAATATCAAAACGGTTCCCCCCTTGGGGGGAACTATAAATTTGAATTGGAGGATTTATATGACTAAAAGAAGATTATTCAGGATTACCTTTGGCCTTTTGGCGGGTATCGCAATATTTATGATATCCGCATGTGAGAATACTCTTGAACCGACCGGTATGTACAATGCGGTAGGCGGTGAACCGGGAGGCGGTTCATTCAGCAGCGGACACAGCGGGCCCGGCTGGGGAACGCCCGATCCGGGCTATACCGGCAGACGTTTTAGCAGCGATACTTTTCCTTCGGTCGCTACATGGAATACATTGGGACACCAGCATGCCTATCCCGATCCCTTTCACTTTTCCAATGGAAACAAGGTAGTAACCATGGCGGACTGGGAAAACCGGCGGAAAGAAATATCAAAAATACTGCAGTACTACGAATATGGTACGATGCCTGCCTATGATGAAGACACGGTCGATATTACCTGGGTGGACAGCGGAACGGCAAATTGCACGATTACCGTAACGCACAAGGCCAGTGGCAGGTCTTATACGTTTACCATGAATACCAGCTTACCGGCATCTCTGGCCACCGGCGCCAATGAGAACAAGGCGAGTCTGCCCCTGTACTTTAATTCCGGCAGCGTCAGCCTGGTTGGCGGAACCGGTGATTTTCCGTTCTCAGGCGGCTTCGCCAGCGAGAATGAAGGTGAGGGAGCGGTACCCACCCTTTATGGCCTCGACAACCGGCACCCTGACGCCCCTTCGGCGAATATGTCTTATGCCTGGGGTATGAGTATCGTTCTTACCGTTATGGAAGGCATTGACCAGAATGGCAACGGCACGATTGATACCGGCGAGCGCGGCTTTAGGGGTTACTACGATCCCAATAAAGTCGGTATAACCGGGTATTCACGGAACGGTAAAGCTTCAATGATCATTTCCGCCCTTGCCGAAGGTCGGCAGGGCAGCAAGGTCGGTCATGTGGCGGTCGGTTCCGCAGGATCAGGAGGTCCGGCGGTTGAGCGCTATGTGTCCGCCGCAGGCTACCGGGTAAACGGCCAATATGCGGATCCACTGCCGATAGACGGTCCCGGACTTATGCAGTATGAAGGGCTGGTCGGTAAACCCTGGTATATGAAGAAGATTAATAACGGCGACACTATACTTGGTACGACACTGCGTTATGCGCCAACTCCCGGCGGATCTTCCGACGCCTGGCGCTACACTACGGTGCGCGGCTGGAGTCCCTATTTTGAGGCCTATGATACAACTCCCGTCAATTACAATACTTCGGTAACGGTTCCCTATATTGCCTGGCAGAGCGCGGCGGAATCCTGGTCCGGCCTTGAGACCCTCTCCGCATCCCGTGTGCAGAAAGGCTGGTTCAGCCCGCGGTTCCTCGAATTTGCAGACCTGCACTACGGCCTGGATATTGATCATGTACGCGGTAACGAGGGCCGGAGCAAATTCGGTATCATCTGTACCATACCCGCCGACCAGTACTATCTGGGCGCGCTGATCGCCCCCCGGGGTCTGCTTTTCCAGGACGGCTATGTGGTGCCCCGGAACAACATCGAAGGCCAGTTCGCCCACTGGGTGATAGCCGACGAGGTCTATAAGATGTACGGCGAATTTGAATCGGGAGACCCCGAAAAGTACATCTGGAACAACGGGTTTGAGTTAATCTGGGGAACCCACGGCGGCAACACGGGGAATGAAACCTCCGACCGGAACTACCACGCCATGCGGATATACAACGGCGAGGCCACCAGTCAATTTGCCCTGGCGAATCCCAATTTGATGAAGCTCCGGACGCCGCATTTCCCGATTGACGATCCGGTGAGCCGCTTTGAGTATTACAAGATGGTTTGGGGCCGTCCCGGTCACCCGACCATTGCGGAGCGGATACATAAGCGGGTAGATCCCATCCTGGCCGACTATGTGGCAGGAGAGGCCAACCGCCCCTTCCCCGCAGCCTACGCTTCGAATATCCATCCCAACTATATACCTGCCGGGCCAAAGTTTAAGGCCATGGACTGGCGCGGCCTGCTGGACGAGCCGGAACCAATGAATTGATGATTCACGTTTTGCATAATAAAAATTAATCAGCAAGGGGTCATGTTTTGTACATGGCCCCTTTGTATTGTACTTCGAGGAGGATTAACTATGAAAGTAAAGCAGGCTGTCCTGGCGGTATTAATTTTGGGTGCGGCATGTACCCCTGCCCGGGCGCAGATAACATTTGGTTCCTGGGGCCGGGTGGTGATCACACCCCTGGCGTTTTCTGATAATCATTCGGCAGTGTCCGCCGCGACTTCGACCTGGGGTGATGTGGCGAGTATCGGTTTTTCCGCAAACGGAGTTTCGCCTAACGGTGCTATCGGTTTTTTTATCAATTTTGATTTTGGCGTAAATATAGCAAACAGTATGCCTGCGATCATCGGTGACAACGCCAAAGCCTGGGTAAAACCTCTGGGCCTAGTCCTGCCGGAACAATATGATATGTTAAAGTTAACCGGAGGCTGGTTCAAGGAGGAGGAACTCCGGGGCAAAATAGGCGCCTCCGAATTCGGTTCCTGGATACTCCCCAATGGCAGTAAAGACGAAGATAATATTTTTCAGCGCTTTAATGCCACAGCCGGCGCGCACTTCAAACTGGAACCGCTGAAATGGCTGGATTCTCCCTGGAACGGGCTCGACATACAGGGTGCGTTTGGTTCCAATACGCTCGGTTCACCCGGCAGCAATTTTCGGGCTATTTTGAATTTGCTGAACAATGAGGATAACAACACCATTTCCGAAACCTATGACGAAAGCAGTCTTGGATATGATGGGGATCGAACGGTGAGCGCCGCCGATGTATACAAGGCAATGCAGATAGCGCTGGGTTACCGGATACCGTATGTGGGACTTGTCCGTTTCCAGTTCATCGGGAATAACCGCAATGTGTTCCGCTGGGGTGAACAGAATGCCGGAGTTCTGGATGTAGAAAAGAAACTGGTCACCGGATTGCAGACCAATAAAGACGCCGACATCATTGAAGGGGCTTTTTTCTATAATGCGATAGACGGGCTCAAAGTGGATGTGGGTATGAAGATCCCCCTTACGTATACGACGAAGACCAATTTTATTGTTTATCCCCGGGTGGTTGGCTCTGACGGTAAAGTATATGAGCAGATTGTCAATGCCAATAAAAAAGAATATACGGTACAGCTGCCCTATGTGATAGCGCTGGGCGCTTCATGGAACCCATCCTTCCTGAGCTCACTGAATGTTACCGCGCGGGCCGATCTTTCCTTTGGAGGAACCGTAGAATCAGAATCGGATGGTATTACGGTAACGAACGGTTATATCGCGGACTTCTGGCTTATGCCCTCTTATAAAGTACTTGATGCCTTGAGGATAGGCGTTGATATGGCGGTGGATATTCATGGCTCGGATACCCTGAAAATAACCGGGAAAAACCCCGAGCCGCCCCGGACCGATGTGAGTAAATATATTGATTTTGGCATTGGTCCCTGGTTTGAGCTGTTCGGCGGCGGCGCCCGCTGCCGTGTTGGTATGGTGGTGATGCTTCCCGGCAGCGCCCGGTATAAATATAATCAGAGCTCGACAGTATATATGTATACGCCGATACTGACCGGGGAGCCGGTAGTATCCATACCGATCTCCTTTACCTACAGCTTTTAACAGGGGGGACAGGTATGCTTAAGCAAACGTGTTTTATGCTGACTTGTGTATTGGCGCTGTTGGCGCTGACCGGCGCTTGTACAAATCCGGCTTTGATGGAAGTTGATCGGCGGGTTTCATATAGTACGCGGATTTACCCTGCGCCGAAGTATGGAACCCTGCGGCTGAGTGACGAGCAGGTGTCGGAAGGAACCTATATAACAATATACGCGAATCCTGAACCCGGTTACATATTGAAAGAAATTATTTTGCAGCCAGCCGTCGGAAATCCAAGTACCGTCAATACGCCGGGTCCCAAGTACTCGGCCCAAATTAATTCTCATAATGCAATCACTGCGACCTTTGTGCCAAAAAACGCCGGTACTTACACGGTTTCGGTAGATCCGGCAATTGGGAATGGTCTGATTTATCCGGAAAAGCTGAGTGAATCCGGCGGCGCCGTACTGCGAATAAGCGTAATTCCCGGTGAGGGCTATGATCTGATGGATACCAGCCTGAAAGTTACCAGTGCAAATGACGGACATATTATTGCGGAACCCGCAAGCCTTCCCTACACATTTACCCTTCCGGCAGAAGATGTAAAAATAGAAGCTCAATTTGAGAAACTGGCGCCCGAAGCATTTGGCGCCCGTGCATGGAAGTATCTGAGCGCCGGCCAATATGATACTGCGGCAGCGTTGTATGAAGCGGCGTACCAGCGGAACAAGAGCGATCCGGAGCTTATTCTGTACAGTACCTTTGCCCGGCTCGGAAATCTCCTGATAGATCCTGATGTACGTTCACTGTTGGGTACACTGTCCTTGTTTACCGTTCCCAGTACTCTGGAAGACTGGGTCTGCGATGATCTCTATTGGACGGGGACCGAATCTCAGCAATGGTATACCGGATATGCGGCGACCATATACACACCGGAAGATGCAACTCTGCCCAGGATCAACAGCCGGATTTCCGGGTTTGTGACACCCTTTGGTGATTTTGATTTTTCGCAGCAGTCCGGAAGGGATCATCTGGCTGCCGGTGACACCCGGCCAACCCGTGAAAAATTTAAAAATCTGATGTTCTGGATACTGATCAGTTCATACCGCAGCGGTTTTAATCCGTTTATTGAGCGGGTGGACCGTTATGTTTTTGGTGAAGAATTTGAAGCAATAGTTGCCCGGGCCGCAACTCTTCCCGGCAACGCGCAGGTACCGCTGAACCCGCGGCTTAAGGCACAGTTCAAATTGGACGAGATATACGGTCCCGGCGAAACCGACATCGGAAAGCCTGAGATGGATTATATTATCGGAACGCTGCTGGCGGTAAAGGGCATGTTTGATTATCTGTTGGTATATGACTGGACCATAGATCTGCGGCCCTGGCTGATGACCGAAATCAAGGTAAGTGACGGCCTTGATGCAATACTGGAGAAAATGTTCAAGCTGCAGGAAAGCAATGAAACGCATAAAAGCCTTTGGAGGGATCCTGCGACAGTGGCGCAGATGCTGCCTCTAAAGAACAATTTTCTCCGGGTACGTGACTCCCGTTTCATGGATAAAGCCAAATCGGAAATCTCCAAAGCCTTAACGATGACTAACGCCTCCATGGATTACTGGTTTAGTCCGACCGCCGGCAATACCGGTCAATTTATCACAGCGGCGAAAACAAGCCGTCAATGGGTGCGGGCAGGACTGGCCCAGGCAAAGACTGCGATAAATGGCGGGATATTGTATTTTCCCGGACGGCTGCCCACCAGGGCAGAGGCTGACAGTTTTGTCTGGCCTGCCGCAGGTACAGAAAGTACCAGCTACGGGGCCAGGGTATATGGAGTGAATATGACAAAATTCTTTACCCCCGGCACATTTACCCTGACCAACTGGCTTACAACGGAACTGGGCGGCAGGGCGCCGTCCCTGTTCAAAGTTGAATGGTATGAAGATAGGTCAATATACACCCGTCCTCCGGTATTCACCGGCAATTATCAACTGGTAACCGAAAATATAGAAGGAAACGGCCATGAAGAAAATGTAGCGGGAACAGATAACAATGCGCCCTACGGAATTTACTCCTTTCAGGTTAATACAAAAAACTTTAAGGAGATTTTTCCTCAGGGCTTTAACCAATTCGGCGATACGGCGCTGTTTTATCAGGTCTTTCCAACCATACCGTTGTGGCCTTGGGAGGTTACCTATTTTTCAGGACTAAACCGCCCGGCGCGAAAACTGTACGAGTACTACCACAAGACTACTGTTGACCGGAATTGAATGCGCTTTTAAGAAAGGGAATTTCACTGGAGGGAATTTATGAACGAATTACTTGAAACTACTCTCGGAACCGTATTGAGGGAACAGGCGGTTAAGCGGGGCGATAAAGAAGCCGTTGTTTTTCCGAATCAGAATGTTCGGTATTCATTCGGGGACATTGATAAAAAGGCCGATGCTTTCGCTAAAGGTCTCCTTGCCGCCGGGTTTAAGAAGGGCGACCATATTGGCCTTTGGGCATATAATGTTCCGGAATGGGGACCGGTATTCTATGCTGCCGCCCGGGTGGGGATTATAGTAGTACCGATAAACGCCAATTGCAGAATGAAAGAAGTCGGGTTTATGCTCGGCCAGGCAGACTTAAACGGCCTTTTTATTGTTGACCGCTTTAAGGATATAGCGTATGCGGAAATCCTGTATCAATTAATTCCGGGACGAAAAACTGCTCCCGCCGGTCCTCTTAAATCGAGCTCATTCCCCGGTTTGCGAATGATAGTAAATATTGATACAACACCTCACGCGGGTATGTACGTCCTGGATGACCTGCTGCAATTGGGAACGCAAATTGCGGACAGTGAATTTAAAAAGGCCGAAGCCCTGGTTACCAACACTGATTTGTTGTGCATTATGTATACTTCCGGTACTACCGGTATCCCAAAAGGGGCAATGCTT
>JAISJS010000286.1 GCA_031261385.1 Treponema sp. | reverse complement strand
GAAATGGCGCAAAAATACGGCGAATATCCCAACGTTATCTATGAAATTTGTAACGAGCCGAACGGTCTTGATACCACCTGGAAAGAAGCCATAAAGCCCTATGCGGAAGAAGTTATTCCCGTAATCCGTCAATATGATCCGGATAATATTATCGTTGTGGGAACCCCCAACTGGAGTCAGCGGGTCAATGAAGCGGCGGATGATCCAATCACCGGATATGATAATATAATGTACGCCCTTCATTTTTATGCAGGAACGCACGGCCAGTGGCTGCAGGATGCCGCCGCCGATGCGATTGCCTCAGGGCTGCCCCTGTTCGTTACCGAGTGCGGTACTTCAGAGGCTTCTGGCGGCGGCGGTGTTTACGAAACGGAATTCCTTACATGGCTTTCATTTTTACAAAAAAATAATATTTCCTGGGTAAACTGGTCCCTGACCAACAACGGTGAGGAATCGGGAATTTTGGTGATGAACGCCGACCGGGACGGCAAAGGGCTCTGGACGGAAAACGATCTTTCCCAATCGGGCAGGTTTATCCGCAAGATTTTTCGAAATGAAACAAGGATAAGATAATATGAAGCATTTCCTTTCTGCCTGTTTTGGTATTTTTGCCGGAGCCTTAATTACGGCGGCCTGCACGCTGGCGCCGGACAGGACTGAGAACGACCAGTGGGAAGAATTTGATCCCGCCCTGTCTCCGTCAAGGGGAGTTAATTTTTCCGCATGGTTTGAAGCTGCGGCGCCTGAGTCCATTCCATTTACCAAATATACCGAACAGGATTTTATCAACGTGAAAAGCCTCGGGGCCGGTCTCGTCAGGCTGCCCATCCGTATGCACAGTATGACAAGCGGTTCCCCTTCGTATACCCTGGATCCCCTGTACCTGGAACTGCTGGATACAGTGGTTGACTGGGCGGAAAAACATGAAATAAAAATCATTTTGGATAACCATTCTTTTGACCCGATTGCCGATACGGCAAATGACATTGGTGAAATTCTTGTTCCCGTCTGGACACAGACGGCGGAGCATTTTAAAGACCGGAGCGGGTATGTGTTATACGAAATCCTCAATGAGCCGCACGGTATAGGCGCTGCAAGATGGGGAGAGATTCAGAAGCAGGTGATTGCGGCGATTCGGACAATAGATACCGTTCATGCCATAATCGTGGGCGGCGTTGAATATAATTCCATCAACGCACTGGCGTCCCTGCCGGTTTATGATGACGATAATCTTATCTATACCTTTCATTTTTATGATCCCTATGTGTTTACCCATCAGGGGGAAAATTGGGGCTCCCCGCCGACTTTGGCAAATTTAAAAGGAGTTCCGTTCCCCTATGGCGCTCACAGTATGCCTGTCATACCCAATGAGCTTAAGGAAAGTTCCGGTTCGTGGGTGGAAGGGAACCTTAACTATTCGTATGCCAACGATTCAAAAACCGATGCCCTTGCCGCATCTTTGGACAAGGCAGTTGCTTTTTCCGCAGGCAGGGGCAATGTTCCGCTGTTCTGCGGCGAATTCGGCGCGTATATGATCAACAGTCTTAAGGAGGACAGAGTCAGATGGTATAAGACCGTTACCAAACTTTTATCTGCCAGGAATATTATGCGGACCAGTTGGGATTATTACGGCGGGTTTGGTCTTTTCAATACGACAGGCGGCGGGAACTTTAATTCCGATCTGAATGAGGATGTGGTTCGTGCTTTGGGCTTTAATCCTCCCGCGCAGAAAACACAGGAGAAAATAAAAACCGGGTTTGTCATCTATGACGATTATCCCGGCCCGGGGATTTCCGCTTCATTCTGGGGACAGGAACACGGGGCGGTATTCAATTTGTATGCGAGTCCTGCGGCGGCGGGCAAATATTCCATTCGTTGGGGAAATGCCGCTCTATATGACGCTTTTCTTTTTGAGTTTAATAATTCAGCGGATTGGGATTATTTAAAATCGCAAGGCGGCAAATTACAATTCAAGGCCAAAACGGAACAGACGGTACAGTTTGATGTCCGGTTTCTGGATACAGAAAATAATTCCGGCATTCCCTGGCGTATGCGCTATACGATTGATGAAAAAATTCTTCCGTCTGACGGCGCGTGGCATACCATCAGCATACCTTTAAAAGACATGACAGAGCATGGGGCATGGGTTAATGCAACGCAGAAATGGCTTAATCCCACGGGGAGTTTTTCGTGGGATAAAATTGAGAGTCTTCAGTTTGCTGCCGAAGATTTTTCTCTTGAAACGTGCTCTATATGGTTTGATGACATTCAAATACTCAAGTAATTTTATCAGGAGGAATATATGAAGAAGACAATGATTCTGGCTGCTGCGGTAGTTATGCTGTTCGGCCTGGGCGCCTGTCAAAAACAGGGCTCGTCAAACAAACTGGTGGTCTGGTCCTTTACCGACGAATTGGACGGGATGATCAACAACTATTTTAAAAAGGGTCATCCTGATGTTTCGGTAAGTTATTCCATGACCCCCTCGGATCAGTTCCCCAATAAGCTGGATCCGGTTTTGCAGGCGGGTCAGGGGGTTCCGGATGTTTTCGCCCTGGAAAGCGACTTTGTGCGGAAGTATGTGGAGTCAGGGCTGCTCCTGGACCTTACCGATATTTATGAAAACGCCAAAGACAAGCTCCTTGCCTATCCGGTGGAAATCGGCAGTTACGAAGGGCGCGTCTATGGCATGTCCTGGCAGGCGGCGCCGGGCGCTCTTTTCTACCGCCGGAGCCTTGCAAAAAAATATTTAGGCGATGATGATCCCAAAACCGTACAGACCTATTTTACCGACAAGCAAAAATTTATGGATACGGCGAAACTGCTGTACGATAAATCCAACGGGGCCTGTGTGGTTATCTCCGCATTGGGTGATCTTCAGCGGCCCTTCCAGGGGGGACGGACAGAGCCATGGATCGTGGATGACAAACTAGTCATCGATCCTGTCAGGATCGATTATATGCAGACTTCAAAAATTATCCACGACCAGGGCTATGAAGGCCGGGTTGGCGCCTGGAGCGAAGGCTGGTTTGCCGGGATGAAAGGCGTTCTGGAAGATGAGAACGGCGAATTGGTCGAGGTCTTTTCGTACTTCCTGCCCACCTGGGGCCTCCACTATGTGCTTAAAACCAACGCCCCCGACACGGCGGGGGACTGGGCCATGATCCCCGGACCTTTTGCCTACCGCTGGGGCGGCACCTGGATAGGCGCATGGAAAAATACCAAAAACCCCGAAGGCGCAAAAGAACTTATCCGTTACCTGACTACCGATGATGATTTCCTTGAGGCCTGGGCAAAAGATTCCGGGGATTTGGTATCCAATATCAACGTGGTCAATAAAATAAAAGATTCATATGTTGAACCGTTTCTTGGCGGCCAGAACCATTATGCGGAATTTGCCGAAATGGCGAAGCACGTTGACGGCAAACTGACTCAGGGTACCGATATGGCCATTGAAGGCTTGTTCATGGAAGCCCTGACCGCCTATGTCAACGATGAAAAATCCCTTGACCTGGCTCTGGCAGATTTTAAGGATCAGGTCAGGGCGCAGCTGGGTTACGGTAATTAGACATGCTGGGACAGGAAGCGCGGGTAAACCGGTGGGGGTATTTTTTTGTTGCCCCCTTTATCATTGTATTCCTGATCTGTAACCTGTATCCGACCCTGTATACGTTTCTGCTGAGCTTTAGCGATTTAAAAGGGCTGCGGAGCGATTTTAAGCTTACCGGCCTTGCCAATTTTACGCGGCTGGTGCACGACAAGTATTTTTGGGGCGCCATTCAGAATACCTTTATTATCTGGGGGTGGAATTTTATCCCCCAGATCGGTATTGCCCTTATTTTATCAATCTGGCTTTCGGATATCAATTTAAAGCTGAAAGGCAAACCGTTTTTCCGGGCAATTATTTACATGCCGAACCTGCTCGCGGCGGTTTCCGTGTCCCTTTTATTCAGAAGCCTTTTTACCTATCCCGGCGGCCCCTTAAACCAGCTGCTCTATTCCTGGGGCCTGCACGAAACGGTTATGCGAAACGGGGTGGAGATTCACCAGGCCTTCAACTTTTTCCGGAATGTCCCGTTTACCCGGGGGCTCGTGGCCTTTATCCAGTGGTGGATGTGGTACGGTCATACGGTGATCATGCTGATGGCGGGCATTACCAGCATTCCCAATTCCCTGTATGAATCGGCATTGGTAGACGGCGCATCAAGCCGCCAGACCACATGGCACATAACGCTTCCCCTGCTCCGCCCCATGATGATCTACATCCTGGTAACGTCGCTGATAGGCGGTATGCAGATGCTGGATATCCCGTTCCTGCTTACCGATATGCGGGGCAGCCCGGACTTTAAGATCAGAACCAGTACGGTCTACATGTATAACGTGGCCTTCCAGGGAAATAATGATTACGGCTACGCCGCGGCCATATCCATCGGCGTATTTGCCATCACCCTTGTCCTGTCGCTGACCATCTTTTTCTTCCTGCAGGACAAGAGCGACTTAAAGAAGGCCCGGTAGGAGGTACCCATGAATCAGGCGCTGGTTCAGTTAAAACTGAAACGATTTTTTATTTATATCATCATGGCGCTTCTTACCCTTATTGCCATTATTCCGGTGTATCTGCTCCTGATTAACGCGACCCGTTCCACCGAACAAATCAATATGGGAATATCATGGCTGCCCGGTAAATATGTAATCTACAACTGGAATGCCCTGACCAGCCGGGGGTTCCGTATAGGGCAAGGATTCTACAACAGCGCCTTTCTGTCCATTACGACCACGGTGGTAAATATCTACTTTGCATCCATGACCGCCTACGGTTTGCACGTATACCGGTTCAAGGGGAGAAAACTTCTCTGGATGGTTATCCTTATTATTTTAACCCTGCCGGGAACCCTTTCGTTTATCGGCTTCTATCAGTTTGTGGCCCGGCTGCATATGCTGGACAGTTATGCGCCCCTGATTATCCCCTCCATTGCGGGCGCCGGGACGGTGCTCTTCCTGCGGCAATACATGAGTTCGGTACTCTCCATGGAATTGATCGATGCCGCACGGATCGACGGGGCCGGCGAATTCCGCGCCTTTAACGTTATCATCCTGCCGGTGATAACCCCCGCCCTTGCCGCCCAGGCGATCTTCACCTTTGTCGGATCATGGAATAACTTCTTCGGTCCCTTTGTCTTTATTTCCAGTACCAAAAAATATACGCTGCCCATGCTGGTTCAGATGCTCCGGGGAAATATCTATCGTACCGAATACGGCGGGATTTACCTGGGTATTGCCATTTCCCTGGTACCGATCCTGATCTTCTACGCCTTTATGTCGCGCTTTATTATTTCCGGCATAACCATGGGCAGCATCAAGGAATAGCCGTCATCGGGAAAACCCCCTATCTCCTTCTCATATACAAATCTGATACAAATTTTTCTTAAAACCATGAAAAATTGAAAAAAAGGCGCTATACTCAATCAAGAGGAGACATTTATGCAAAAACTAATCAACGGGGTATCGTTTACCTTGATTATTTTGACCCTTATTCTGGCGGGGTGTAACACCTCAATAGAACCGGGGGATGAAGAGGAGAATATAACCCCTGCGGAAAGTGATTATGTAGTAGATATTTCCACCGGCGATAATTTATGGGATGCAGAAAATACCGTTATATCTCCTGAGAATGAGGGAGATCCCGTAGTAATACAATATGCTGCTTCCGATTGGCCGGCATGGGGTATTAATTTATATACCGGCGAAGAAGGAACGGCCGGCATGGATTTATCCGGCTACGGAAGTATTGAAATTGTATGGGAAGCAGGATACCCGAAAGAAACCGAAGAGGGTGATGAATCTGCGCCAAACAAACAGATTAAATTCACCCTGCGCTGCGGCGGTACGGGAGACAGTAATGAAGTTGCACTGGCGGGAAGTACCTATATCAGTCTTGAAGCAAAAAAAACGACCACTATTCCGTTAAAAGTTGATACTACTTTGACCCTCGCAAAAAAACGGAATGTCCAGCAGCTTATTTTTCAGGCAAAAGTTAACGGCACGGAATTGAAAATCTATTCCATCACCTTTAAGCCGCTGACCGACCTTTCCTTTCAGATTCATACCGGCGAAAGTTATGTAAGCGTTGCAGGTAACAGGATTACATTCCTTACCGGAAACAAAAACGATAATCACAGCGTAAATTATACCTTCCCCAAAAACGTGAACCTTACCGGTAAAACGGTTACCATTGAATATGAGTTGGAAGATTGGGACGAAGCAATAGAGCGCCAGCTTATCATACAACCGACTATTGCACCGCCGCTTTCTCAAAACGATGGCATTGTTACCGCCAATAATAACAAAAATGGCGGCGCCAATGGGCAGCTTTATGGCGCCGTGGGATATGCAGGAGTTGTCGGCAAGGAGGATTTTGAAACTTTTGCCTCAGGTTCCTTTACCCTTAACGGGGACAAACTGCTTGATCTGGGAAATGCCAATGAATCGGCAAACGGCGGACCTTTCACCGCTAACGGCTTCCGCTTTTCCAATAACCCCGGCACATGGGATGAAAGCGGAGTTGGTACGCATACACGGCAGTCAGAATATACGATCATTATTAACAAGATAAGCGTGGAATAAATGGGTGTTATTTTATCTGTGCCGTATGGAGGAAAATATGTTGCGTAAATTTGTTTGTATTCTTATGGCGTCAATAGCCTTGGTGTTTTTAAGCTGTAACCCCGATCCGGGGGACAACGAAATTGAGTACCCGCCTGCCGATCCGGGGGACAACGAAATTGAGTACCCACCTGCCGATAAATCCATAGCCATCAGTTTTGATGACGGCCCTTCGGGATCTAAAACGCTTGAATTATTGGCAATTCTGAAAGACAAAAAGGTCACGGCGTCTTTCTTTTTAATCGGGCAGAATATCCGCAGCAACAAGGCTTCGGCGCAGGCAATCTTTAATGATGGTCACGAATTGTGCAATCATTCCGATGGTTACAGTGGATTGGGCGCTGCCGCAGAAGATGCCATACGAACCAGCCTTTTGGCCGCATCTGTGGAAATTAAAAAAATAACCGGAACAGATCCCGTCTATTTCCGGGCGCCCAATGTGGCGTATGGTAACAATCTTACTGCAGTATGCACCGAATTGGGCATGGCAATTATCGGCGTAAGCGTTTGGAGCAATGATTACCAAAGCGGCCTCACGGCTGAGCAGGTAAAAAATAATGTGCTTGCTGCGGCAAAAGACGGCGGCATTATCAACTGCCATGATCCGAATACATCGGGCGCAAAAACGCTGGCAGCGCTCCCTGACATTATTGACGGGCTCCGCAAGGCGGGGTATTGGATCATGCCGGTGGGACAACTTGCGGCAAAAAAGGGTAAGACCCTGCAGGCCGGTACACAATACGACAGTATTAACTAACACCCTAACACGGTTACATCGCCATTCGTATGCCAGGAAAGCCGTTCGTCCCAGGCGGGCTTGTCGGGACGGCGGTCAAAGATGAGCAGGTAGCATTTTGCCGGCAAGCCGTCGGCGGAACAAAGACCGGGGGAAAAACTATCCCGGTACCGCAGGGTTTGCCGGGTTCCTTCTTCCATAAGGGTTTCAAAAGTCTTGCCCTTTCGGAGCAGCTTGATCTCAATAATGTTCCACGCGCCGTGGTATTCCACCGCCAGATCCATCCGGCCCCGTCCCGCCGCGTACTCCCGCTCTATGCGGCCCGAACCGTTGGTAACCCGCTGGAGGAACGCCATGAGCAGCAAATGCGGGAAAGCCTCTATATAATCCGCTTGCGGTTCCCATACTTCAGAATTATTCCGCCAAAAGGACTGGAACTCCCGGAGCAGGGCGTCCATATCCAGGGTTCCATCGCCCTTTTCCCACTTCCACTCCGGCGCCGGAATGGCCATTTGGGTGCTGAATGTCATCTCCCGAGCAATCACTTCCCGGTAGATGGGGTTAGCCACGGCGGGGCTGCCGTTTTCAATGGTCACCAGCCCCAAGTCCAG
>JAISJS010000285.1 GCA_031261385.1 Treponema sp. | reverse complement strand
TCCATTGACCGTGATTTAAGCTGTGAGCGGGAGAGAAGATGCAAATATTCCGAAGCATACCTGTCAAGCCTGACGGGAGTTGAAAAATCTTTGGGTATTGCGGCGGAAAAAGAAGGCATTAGAAATCCGCTGCGGAAGTATCTTCTGCATCCTTTGCAGCTGCATCCTTTGCGGACGCGTCAGACTCAGGATACGGCTTGCGGATAATAATCGGAGTCCCGACGGGGATGTTTAAAGCCCGCTGTTCCGATTTGTAACGTTTAATACTGATAATGATAAAATCCGCCAATGCGACGGCAACCGAAGCCGAAGCGGCGATAATAAACGTCATTTCCTGTTCGCTGTTGGTCATTGATACTGCCCCGGCTGATTTTATGGGCCAGGGCGCATATTTGGTATCCCAGTTGTTCTCCCCCCAGCGGATACTGTCCATAACGGTTGTGGCGGTAAACATGGTAAACGGCAAAGAACCAAAGGCGATGATTTCGGCCCGCCGCAGATCCCGGCTCCATCGGGGAAATTCCGGATACAACTCAACCGGCGGCAAGGACGGGTTTGCAGCTTGTGCATATACTCCGGAAAACGGTATGGTGATTACGCACATAAGGGCTATAAGCAGAATAACGGTTTTTTTCATTTTGACCGCTCCCCGAAAATACTGGTTCCTATCCGCAATAACGTTGAGCCCTCCTCAATGGCGATCTCAAAATCACCCGACATTCCCATGGAAAGACAGGCCCAGGAACAGGCCGGGTGGAAAGCAGGGGGAAAACGGGATTCCAGTGCGTTCTGCGCCCTGACCAGCGTACGGAACGAATTGCGTATCACTTTCTCATCCTGGCTAAAGGGCGCTATGGTCATAAGTCCCCGGATAGCAAGTCCCGGATAGGCAAGCAGCGTCTCCGCCGCCTTGAAAAGGCTTTGTTCATCAGGAAAACCGCTTTTTGACGCTTCCCCGGTATGCAATTCCAAAAGAACCGGCAAAGGGGCGCTTCTTGCAGTGCAGTGCTTCCCCAGTTCATGAATAAGGGATTCCCTGTCAACCGATTGAATACAGTCAAAGAGCAGCGCCGCTGTTTTTGCCTTATTCCGCTGAAGCGCGCCTATCATGTGCAATTCCGTCCCGGCGTGACCTTCCGTAAAGCCGGCAAATTTTGTCTCCGCCTCCTGCACCCGGTTTTCCCCAAAAAAACGTACCCCGCCCTTCCAGGCTTCTGTAACCGCCTCCCTGCTGTGGAATTTTGACACCGCCAACAGGGTTATTTCATCCCGTTTCCTGCCCGAGCGTTCACAGGCCTGCGTTATACGTTCCTCTATTGCCGCAATATTATCAGCGATTCCCATAATTCCTTTCCAAAGCCGGGCCAAGGGCCTCCGCAAGATTTCTAAAGGTATCGACACCGAGAGTTTCCGCCCGTTCATCTCCCTCCAGGCCGCATTGTTCCAGGACAGGGCGAATAAGATCTTCCGCAGAAATTCCGGTCGGAACCCTCATCTTTAGTATACCAGAAGATACAAAAGAAATCAGGTTGTTTTTTATCATTTTTCTGCGGGAGGAAAAAAGCCCCCTGAGAAGCGGATAAAAAAGCGCAGGATACAACGCCGGATCGATATCGGTACGGAGATCGAAACAGAGTCCCCGTGAATCCACCCGCGGAACAGGATAAAAAGAAGGGCCTTTGATACGCATCAGCGGATGAACAGTATACGCCGAAGCGCAGAGTACCGAAAAAGACGAATAATCGGCGGAAAGCGGTTTTGCCGCGGCGCGCAGGGCAACTTCATTCTGAACAGTAACCACCATCCGCTTAAAAAATCTTCTTCCTTCGATAAGGTCCGCCAATAAAGATGCGCCGATGTTGTAAGGAAGGTTTCCCAAAAGGTACGGCGCACCCTCTGCGCTCCGCCAGGCAGCAAGCACGTCCCCTTCGATGAGCGTAAAACGATCATCGGCCCCGAATAGTTCACGCAAAATTGCCGCAAAACCCGTATCAATCTCAAAGGCTGTTACCCGGGCGCCGCGTTCCAAAAGTTCCGCCGTCATGGCCCCGAGTCCCGGACCGATTTCCCAGACCTTTTCCCCTTTTTCAATTTCCAGGGCATCAACAAGTTTCTTCCGGGCGTCCCGGTTGATTAAAAAATTTTGACCGAATTTTTTCCGCATCCCAAGGCCTTTTTCTTCAAGAAAGGCTTTAAGCTCCCGGGGGGAATCGTAATTGACCGTCACGAGGCAAACGAGAGGAGCCGGCGTTTCTTCTCCCCGTACCAGGCTGAAAACCACAGGATAAAAACCGCCAATGCGGCGGAAACCGCCAAGGTAAGCAGGGGCGCGGCGGTAAATCCCGGAACCGACCCCGAAAAAGAAACGATCTTTTCCATTACCCGGTACAGCAGATCAAGGGCGGCGCCTAAAAGATGCGCAAGAAACGGAAAAATCAAATCCAGAACAAGGGCTGCAAGAGCGCCTGTCATAAAAACCGTGGTCAGCGGAACAATGATAAGCCCGGCGATAATACCGATGGGCCGTAAACTGCCAAAATAAAACGCCGATACCGCAGCGGTGGCAAGAAAAGCGCCAATTGATGCGGTAAGGGGCAGGAGGACCGGATCGGGGATACGGCCGCGAAAAATTCTGTTAAGGGCCTCTCCTATGCTGAGGATACCGGCAAGAGACAAATAGGACAGAATAAACGAAATGGCGGCGCCGGAATCACTTCCCACCGTAATCTGGACA
>JAISJS010000272.1 GCA_031261385.1 Treponema sp. | reverse complement strand
ATGAAACGCTTTACCTTCCCCAGCAGCTTTCTTCCGGAGTGACCATTCTGCCGTACCGTACCGCCGCCCAGGTTCCCTTTGAGTACCACATCGTTATCGGCGCTTCTCAGGATAATCTTTCTGCGGTTTTCGGCAGCCTTACGTTTTTACTTGACGATAAGCGGAAAAAATTAGGCATAGAAGACACCGACGCCTCTGAGGCGTTTATCAAACTCCATACCCTGAATTCCCGCAATCAGGCGGTTTTCTTTTGCGCCGAAGAAACTTTTTCCGGTTATGCAATTCCTCACAGTTTTCTTGATGCCCCCGGAGCGCCCGTTAAACGCTATGGGGAACTTGATGAATATAAAATACTTTTCAGCGAAGATCACTTTTTAAAAGAGCAGGAATTATATTCGGACCTCCAGGCGGGAAAGAAAATTTCTGATTCGTCCCAAATATTTTACCGGCAGCAGATCGACGGCTTTAATGCCTGGCGTAAACGGAGAAGCCATGCAGAATCACCGGAAGGCGGCCCGGATTCCCTGATTATGGAACTGATTAAAAACCGCTATTGCCGCAGTAAAACAATGCCCGGAAAATTAAGCGTGTCCGCTTCCGCCTTAAAGCCGTATTATCAATGCGCCCTGCAGTGGCTCTTTAGGGAAATACTTGCCCTCGAAAAAGTCCGCATGGAAACAACGCTGATGGCGGATAACGTTGTCGGGTCCCTGTACCACGCGGCGCTGGATCATTTTTTCAAAAAGGCCAAAGAAAAAAACGGCGGAATGATCCTGCCGCCGGAAAACGGCTTACTCCCGGACGAATATGCCGCCCTTGTTACCGAAAGTGTTGATGCGGCGCTCAGTCAATTTTCGACGGGAAACGAACAGTTTAAAATAAGCGCCCTTACCGCGCGGCTTATCCGTGCGGAAAAACAAAGTATTTTCGATCAGCTGGTAATTTTCCTTACCGCCATTCTTTCTTATTTTGCAGGTTACTATATTGCAGACACTGAACTCAAACTGAGCCATGCGCCTCTGGAAAAGCCTTACTTTCTGACCGGTATAGTAGATTGTGTGCTTGAAGATCGCAGTGACGTCTCCAATCCCAAAAGCGTCATTCTCGATTTTAAACTGTACGGTACTCCGAATCATGGATTATGCACCGGGGACGGAGACAATGGCCTTGAAGATTTTCAGCTTCCCATGTATGTGCGGCTTACCGAGGAAAACGGATATAAAACCGTGTCCACGGCGCTTTTCTTCAGCATCCTCAAAGCGGAGCCTAACGTAATTTTTGGCGTTATCAGCAGCAACGGAAAAGAAAAGCCGTATTTTAAAAAAGACCGCATTGAACGCACCGGGGAAGCGGACAATAAATTTGACGCGGTAATGGCGGAATTTAATGAAAAAACCGAACGTTATGCCAAGGAGGTGTTGGCAGGGGCTTTCTCAACGATCAGCGATGATGAAGAAAAATGTTTCGCATGTGATTACCATGCCGTTTGCAGAACCACGTATGCGGTAAACCGGAGGTCTCATGGCTGATCGCAGGGAACTCAACCCCCAGCAGGAAGCGGCGATAGGCTGCGACACAAATACCGTGGTTGCCGCAGGCGCCGGGTCGGGGAAAACAACGGTACTGGCAGGGCGTTATGCCCGGCTTGTTACCGAAAAAAAATATCCTGTTGACCGTATACTTACCCTGACCTTTACCAAAAAAGCCGCGGCCCAGATGTACCGGCGTATTCACCGGGACTTAAGCATTATTGCTTCGGATTCCGCATCGCCGGGCAGGGATCTTGCGAAAAAGGGAATACAGGATTTTTTCCATGCCAGGATACAGACGCTGGATTCCTACTGTACCACCGTGGTAAAGCAGGCCGCATCGCGTTACGGCATCAGCCCGGATTTTACCCTCGATGAAAATCGCTGCAGGGAAATCGCCGCCGAGGAAGCGCTTCCGTTTATTATTGCCCGCCGTCATCATCCCGCAATCGAAAAGCTCTACCGGAAAAAGAAACCGGTTGATGTCGCAGGGGATATCTTTGCGGAGACGGTTTTAAATTTTAGCTACATTGATGAAAAGCCGGACTTTAGGGGGGAGGCGTTACAGCAGGGTGAAATTGCCACAAAGCATTGGCAGGAAATTATTGAAAAATTTCAGAGTCTGATAGATGAGTTAGCCGCTATTGTACAAAACGGCGATCCGGGTGACAAATTGATTGCCCAGCTTTTGCCGGCGTTGGAAATGGCTCATAAGAACCGGGACATTTTCCCCGGTGAAACTTCCCTGCTTTCATATTTTAAAAAATTAAGCTCCCTTGACAGTACAGAATGTGTATCTGCTGCGGAAAACGATCCCATGCAATCCGCGTTATTGCAGAGTTTGAAATGTGTCAACATCCTTACCGCAATCAAACTCAATGTTGGTAAAAAAGAGTATGCAGATGCAAAAGAACTTATCAAGGAAATAAAAAAACTGTTCCTCGAATTTTCTTCGCTGGCGGTGTTCTTCATGCAGGCCGGGATCATTCTTTCCCTGATGACCCTGCTCAATGAATTTCAGGATTTATTTCTCTTGAGAAAACGAAGCGAAGGGATCCTTACCTTTACCGATGCCGCGCGGCTTGCCCGTGCGATACTCCGGGATCATCCCGATATCAGGCAGAACGAAAAAAAATCCGTGGAAACCATCATGATTGACGAGTTCCAGGATAACAATGAACTGCAAAAGGAATTGCTTTTCCTGCTCGCCGAAAAACCTGATACGGAAACCGCAGGCATTCCGCAGGCCTCAAGTATTGCCCCGGGAAAACTTTTTTTCGTGGGTGATGAAAAGCAGTCGATCTACCGTTTCCGCGGCGCCGATGTCTCAGCCTTTAATTCCCTTAAGGATCAATTAGCCGGTGATGAATTGCCCCTCTTAAAAAATTACCGTTCTGCCCCCACGCTCATTGGTTCGTTTAATGCCCTCTTTGGGGGCAGCGTGTACGATCCCGCAGGAACCGAACCTTTAAATCTGTTCCCGGCAGTTTTTGCCCCGGAAAACAAGGACAACCCGCTGCCGCATTTTGAAGCCGCCTACCGGCCTTTGGCGTCGGGCATTAAAGGTGAAGGCAAACTGACCGTTTGCATCTTTGATAAAACCAAAAAAGAAAAAACAGATGATACTGATGAAGGCAGTGTTAATGATGACGCAGAAGCTGATGAATTTTCCGCCAATGAAAGCGAAGCGGTCTTTACCGCAGAGCGCATCAAAAAATTTATCGACGAAAAAAAATATCAGGCAGGTGATATAGCGATCCTGTTCCGTTCCCGCGGTCCCCAGAAACTGTTTGAAAAACACCTGCGGTTTCTCAACATCCCCTATACCAGTGACGGGATTGGCGGATTTTTTTCCGACGGACCGGTCAACGATATACTGGCCGTTCTCAGGCTTGCCTCTTATCCGATGGATACCGCAGCCTATGCGGAAACCCTCCGCTCTCCGTTTGTGGGTCTTTCCCTCGGGGGGCTTACCGTCTGCCTTGCCCAACACTGCCCGGAAAATAAAACCGGGCCGTTCACAGATGATGCGCTTCCCCTGCTTTCCGAAGAAGACCGCACTAACTATGCAGAGGGGCAAAAGTTTTATGAAAATATTTTGACGGAGATACCGGAAAAAACGGTAAGCGCCATGATCAGCGAACTGTGGTATGCCCGGGGCTACCGGTATGAAACCGAATGGAATCCTCAAACGATCGTCTACCGGGAATTGTACGATTATCTTTTCAGCCTTGCGGTAAATGCAGACGCCGAAGGATTAAGCATTGCCGCCTTTACCGACAAGCTCCTTGCCATGAAGGAAAACGGAGATTCACCGGATGACATGGACATTCCCCTTGAACGATCCGGCGCAGTGCACCTTATGACGATACATAAAAGCAAGGGGCTGGAATTCCCCGTGGTGTTTATCTGCTGCTGCGGAAACCACAGCAGGAACAACGGTAATGAAGGAGAAATTTTCCGGACAGCCGAAGGATCGCTTTCGTTTAATCCGCCCATGCCGCCGTCCTGCGAAGGCATACCCAATATGCGGCAGAACTTTTTTTATGAACAGGGCAAGGCCCTTGAAAAACAGAAAAAAACCGCAGAGCTGCGGCGGCTGCTCTACGTGGCCATGACCCGCGCGGAAAAAGAATTGTATCTTTCAGGCAGTTTTACCTATGGAAAAGATTTTCCTGCTTCAGAAAATTTTCCGCTCCGGCTCAAAGATTCCGTTTCAAAAAAACTTGAAAATCAGGAAAGCAATGATACAAAAGGAGGAACCCTCCGCATCAAAGGGGATTCCATTCTTGACAACGACACGTTCTTCGGTCTGCTGTTCCCTGCGCTTACCGCACGGATAGCGGAGGACGGATCGATGGCTAAAGACGCCGCATCAATATTTACACTGGAAGCCATTCCTGCCTGCAATCCTGACTACATCAAAAAACGTGAACACCGGGGGATCACTTTTTACAATGACCAAAACGGGCTTGTAAAATTTTTTGAAACGGCGGCGCCTTATTACGACAATATTAAGACAGAAAATATAATTACCACCCCGGATATTAAAACCAATCACCTGACTCCGACATCATTCCGTGAATCAACCGGGATCATTGCCGCACCGCCTGTGTTCGCCGTGGATAAAGAAAATTCCGGTCAAAGCGCCGCCGAAATATTCACCGGTGTTGACAATATCCTTACGTCCTTTAGCGCCGCCGACTTTGGAACCATCGCCCACGGCTGCGTGGAAGCCCTGATGAAAGGTGAAGAAGCAGTTATCCCTGCAAAGCTCGGCGGCCATTTGAGCCCCAAAGAAGCGGATACGCTGCTTAATGCGGGAAAAGCGCTTGCAGAAAAATTCATCGCATCAAAGCTGGGCAAGGCCGCGCAAAACGCCGCCCTGCGGGAAAATGAATATGCCTTCCGCAGCCTCTTTGGGAAAACTTTTATCAATGGATCTATCGATTTGATCTTCGAAGATGATCATGCAGTTACCGTGGTGGATTTTAAAACGGACAGTATTGAGGAACCGGCAGAGCATACGGCGCAGATGGCCTTTTATTACCGCGCCGGCATGGACCTGTTGGGACACGGGCATAAAAAAGAATGCCGTGTGTGGCTGTACTACCTCCGCACCGGACATGCGGTAGAAATGACAGAAGCGGCAAAAGGATTTGCCATAGAGGACTGTTTGCGGGAAAATTTGTTACGCTAAATAAGAAAAATGAAGAGAAACCGCAGAGAACACGGAGTAGGCGCAGAGGACGCAGAGAATACCAAATAAACTTTAAATTCTCTTGTCTTTTCCACTCCGCGCTCTCCGCGTTTGCACGCTTTCGCGTGCACCCCTCTGCGTTCTCTGCGGTTCTGTCTTCTGTTTATTACACTACACTAGCCTGAAATATCTATCAGACTTGCGGTATTGGCGCCGTACGCCGACCGTCTGCCTGCCGCGGCATAGGGATTGTTCCGCAGGGTCTTGATCTCGGTGCGGAGTTCCACCATACGTTTGGAGAGCAGTTCCTTGTTCCGGGTAGAGCGGATAACCGCCTCGTTTTTAAGGTCGTCCAGGGCAGACTTAAGGTCCGGTACATCCGAAGAATCCTCCGCATGGGCGCCGCGGCTGCTGCCGTACGTGGAAATCGCCGCATGGTACATATCCTCAAGGGGATTTATCACCTTTTGGATGGAGAAAATATCGGCGACAATCTTCTCTTCAAGCTCTACATGGGCCAGAAGATCCTCGGCGCTGCCGGTTTCAATAATGTCCTTCTGTTTATCCAGAACCTCAAGGTAGGAGCGGAAACGGTCCCGCTGCTGGGTCAACAGAATCTTGAAACGTTTTAAAACAGCTACCCGCTGGGCAAGCTCTTCCGGGCTAATGTTTGTCAATTCCTGAGTTTTTTCCGCAAACGCCGTCATATTCCCCCCTTATCCGGCAATATTTACGCCTGAAACCTCGCGATTGGCGGTTTCGGCGTTATTTTTGGCTGCAATTTCACTCCAGGCGCCCCGCAGTTCATTCAACATGTTCCTGACCGTGGTAATTCGCCGCAGATCCTGCTTGATATTGGCCTCAAGAAGCTCCTGATTGAACCAGGTATACAGGGAAAAGAGGTTCTTTGCGATGTCTCCCCCCTGATCAAAGTCCAAAGAAACCATTAATTCGGTGACAATTTCCTGTGTTTTGAGGATTGCCTTGCTGATTTGTTCGATTTTTCCGGGATCTTTCTTTCCGGAATTGTTCATTTTCAGCAATTCCAGGGCTCTATCCAGCTGTTTGACCGCCTCATCATACAACATGATGATAAGCTGCCCCTGGCTTGCGGTTTGTATCCTGGTTTCTTTGTAGGCCGATAATCCGTTTTTATATGCCAAAATGGTTCCCCTCCGTTACGTCTATCTTTCATTTTCGGCATTATAAAAATTTTATTAATAGTTTTTTTAACCATAAAAAAATCCGGAGAATTGGACAAAAAATCAAATAATTCCCCTTAATTTTTCTTTTTTCCCATCATCGCTCCCTGCACCACGCACTGAATCGCCGTTGCAAACACAAATGCCAGCCAGGAATACTTAAATCCGATTAAGAAACCCAGCGTCATGAATACCGCAAACGCGAAAATCCATATTGCGCCGGAGAACATCCCAAAGCGGTCGGCGGTTGCCGGGTCGCGCCACAGTTCGTGTTCGCGTTTTATCGTTTCCGCATAGCGGGCTTGGGCCCAGGGTTTCAGACGGCTTTTTTCGGTCAGCACAAGGAATGCAAGCAGACCGCCGCCGGGAAGTACGAACGGGATCAGTGTGGCGATTGCCGGCATAAGTCCCGCCTCTTCTGCAAAATAAACAACCGGAAATATCGAGATACCGAACGCAAGGACGGCCGCCGCGGCGGCATACCAGACGGCGCGTTTCTTTGATACCGGATAGCTGTCTGCCAGTTCCTGGGTGAGACCCAAAAAGGTAAAACCGGCAACAGCGGCAACAAAAAACGGCATGAACGAAGCAAATACGCCGGTCAAATGCTCTGCTGTGCCAAGAAAATCTTCCATGGGCAGGTAGTTTCCATCGGTAAAATAGACAATCAACGCAACAATAATGCCGAATAACAGCGTCACCCCAAATGCAACATACCCCACAACGCGCGGCGGCTTCATGTACTGTTTGATGTCCATGTAGGCGTCCTCAAAAACTTCCTGCCGTTTTTTCAGGCTGATTTCATCGGCAAGGGCGGAAATATCGCCAAGCTCCGTAGTCGCCTTGTCGAACGCCGCTTGCGCATCCATGCCTTTTTTGAGCAAATTACTGATTTTATCGTCCAAATTGCTCCGCAATTCTTCCGTAAAGTCGGCGAGGGCATCGGTTTGTTCGTATCCTGAAAACAGGGAATCGACATATTCTTTTGTGCTATTCATTTGTAACCTCCAATAATTCATTGACAATTTTTTGCGTAAACTTCCAGTCACGCAGATTTTGCTCGAATAAAAGGCGACCCTTGCCGGTGACGCGGTAATATTTCCGCCGGGCGCCCTGGGTTTCGTCACCCCAATAGGAAACAATGTGCCCGTCTGCCTCAAGCCGCTTGTAGCTTGAATACAGGGTTGTTTCCTTTAGCTCATACTGGTCACCGGTGCGCTCCAAAATTCTGTTGTAGATTTCAAAGCCGTATGCGTCGCCTGACATAAGGATTTTCAGCACGATGGCGTCCGTATGCCCGCGCAGCAAGTCCGATGACAATGTTGCTTCCATAAGTACCTCCTGTCGTATTAAATTGTATACCGTATTACTATGACTGTCAATAGTTATATTCTGAATTTTCCTTTTTTTTAATATGCTTGTTCAAAAAAGTTATTTTGGTTATATTTAAAAGAACTTGCACAACAAACAAAAAAGCGATGACAGCGAAATCAAAAAACGTGCAGAAAAGGAATAGAGCGGTTCAATGAGCGATCAAGGATCCGAAGAACCTCCAAAGGACAAAAAAAAGAAGAGCGGCGGGCCTCAGTTTCCCTTTGGCGGTCCCAAACTGCCAAACTTTAAGCCTTTTGGAGGGTGGAAATTTTCCATCATCTACATACTTATCCTTGTGATTGGGATGAGCCTTTTTAATTATGTATTTCTCAAAAAGGTGAATCCTACCATCGATTTTTCCGAATTCAAGTCAAAAATCGCCTCCGGCGAGATAAAGCGCGTAGAGCTGACGGATTCTTATTTTACCGGTTATACCACGGTGACCCCCCGGCGGGAAACAACGCCCCGGCCTTTTCTCAGAAGTTCCAATATGGCGGAACAGGATCCGGTGTACCGTACGGTCCCGCTGAACGATCTGGAAAATATTATCAAACTGATGGATGAAAAGGGCGTCGCGTATTACGGGGTTTCCCGCGAGGGGAGTACGATCCTCAACATCATCTTCAGCTGGGTGCTTCCGATTGCCTGTATCTTTTTTATCTGGCGTTTCCTGATGAAACGGCTTGGTAACATGGGGGGCAATGTGCTTTCTGTGGGACAGAATAAGGCGGTAATTGTCGCCGAGGGTGATATTATCACCCGGTTCAACGATGTGGCGGGCGTGGATGAAGCCAAGGAAGAGCTTGTTGAGGTGGTGGACTTTCTCAAGAACCCCAAGAAGTACACCGATATCGGCGGCAAGATACCCAAGGGGGTCTTGCTCGTGGGGCCTCCGGGAACGGGGAAGACGCTGCTTGCCCGTGCGGTTGCCGGGGAGGCGGGGGTCGCTTTTTTCCGGATGAGCGGCGCTGATTTTGTGGAGATGTTTGTCGGCGTGGGGGCGGCCCGGGTGCGGGACCTTTTTAAGCAGGCCCGTGACAAGGCTCCCTGTATCATTTTTATTGATGAGCTGGATGCTATCGGCAAGAGCCGAATCAACAATATTGCCGGCGGCAACGATGAACGGGAACAGACGCTGAACCAGCTTCTTGTGGAGATGGACGGCTTTGACGCTACAAGCGGTCTCATCATCCTGGCGGCAACAAACCGCCCCGATGTACTGGACCCGGCCCTGCTTCGTCCCGGCCGCTTTGACCGTCAGGTGCTGGTGGACAGGCCGGACCTTTTGGGCAGGGAGGCGATACTGCGGATTCATGCCAAAACGGTCAAGCTGGCTCCGCAGGTAGATCTGGCCTCGGTGGCCCGTTCTACTTCGGGCTTTGTGGGGGCCGATCTTGCGAACATCGTCAACGAGGCGGCCCTCCTTGCAGTCCGCGCCGGCAGACAGATTGTGTATCAGCAGGATTTCAGCGAGGCCATCGAAAAGACCGTAGCGGGGCTTCAGAAAAAAACCCGGATCATCCAGCCCAATGAACGGCGTATCGTGGCCTTTCACGAAACCGGGCACGCGTTGATTGCCGCTTTTACCCCCGGCTCGGACCCGGTGCAGAAAATTTCAATTGTTCCCCGCGGCTTCGGCGCCCTTGGGTATACCCTGCAAATGCCCGTGGAGGACCGCTACCTTATGACCGAAGATGAACTGCTCGGCAAGATTGATGTGCTCCTTGGGGGGCGGGCCGCAGAGGATATCATCTTTGGGAAAATTTCCACCGGCGCCGCCAACGACCTTACCAAAGCCACCGATATAGCACGGAAGATGATCACCGACTACGGCATGAGCAAGCGTTTTAAAAACATGGCGCTGACCCAGCGCGGCGCGGGGATGATGGGCCAGCAGCCGCAGGAGCCCGTGTTTCACCGGGAATATTCCGAAGCTACCCAACAGTACATCGACGAGGAAATTGCCCGTATGGTCGAACAGCGGTACAATCTGGTTCGGGAGCGGCTTATGGAGAGTAAGTCTCTGCTGGATAAAATTGCCGAACTGCTGCTGGAAAAAGAGTCCCTGGACGAGAAAGAATTCAAGGCGCTCTTGGGGCAGCCGATAGAGATCTAAAGATGCCGGTACATTTTTCCGCCTTACTTTCCCCGTTCTTTTTTATCCTGCGGAAAAAGATCCCGCATGGAAGGGGAGGGTTCGGGTGCGTATTGATGCGTCAGGTCACTGACTATTTTTTGGAGCGAGTCGTTAAAGTCTTTAACGTATACCCGGATTTTTTCATCAGGCATGGTTTCTGGCAGGAAAAATTGATACGGCTCCACTTTAAGCGCGGTGGAAAGCTTTGCCAGCGTTTTGCAGGAAATGCTTTTTTTATAATTCTCAATATCGTTGATAAAGTTGTGGGTAAGGTCGGCGTTGATCGCCAAATCCATTTGAGAAATATTCTGCAGTCCCCGCAGCCGTTTCAGGTTTTTGCTTACTAAAAAGCGAATACCGGATTCTTCAACATCTTTTTCTATTTCCATAACATCATTGTCCCTGTTATTTAATTTTTCAACAAATAACCGGAAGTGAAAATGTTGTCGCCGTCGGTTTTGATAGTTTACTGAAAAATCGCCGTCTTTTTTAATAATTAACGCAGATCAGTCAGCGGAAGGCCGCTCAGTATAAATATTTCCGGCCGGTATTCAAAGTGCATGGTATCAAAGAAAAGCCACTTGCCGCCCCAGACAAAGCCGTAGGATTCAAAGGCCTTGATCACCTGGGCGGGGGGATGAAAACGTTTGTCGTAAGATACGCTCCACCATTCGCTTTTTTTTCGCGCCGCCCAGAGCCAATAGGTTTCCAGGCCTCCAAGGGTTTTGGGGAGCAGATCCAGGGCCGCCCCGTACGCATGAAAACTTCTGCTCTGGGTGTCGGCGATGCTCCGCCAGTTCCAGCCGTCAAGCGTTTCCAGATTGTTGATCCACTGTTTTACCTGGGGACTGGTTTTTGCCTCGGCAAGAATTTTTTCTTCTACCAGAGAAAGGTCTTCCAGAATAGCATAATGGACCATCACAGGGTGTCCCAGAAAACGGATCGATTTGACCCGGTCCCAGGATTCATCCCGGGAATGTGCACGCCAGAGCGCATCAAAAAAATGCTGGGATCGTTTTGGGGGATGGGCGCTGCGCCGTTCACTTTGTTCGCGGAACCGGGCGGCGTCCTCAGGAGCAGGATCGCGCCACGGGGGTAGTTCTGCGGCATAATTATAAAAAGGCTGGGGATCGTATTCTGCGGCTTTGGCCCGCAGGTCCTCCGGTAACAGCCTGCCCCCGGCATAGTAGTACCAGGCGCCCTGAGAACCTTCGGTTCTCTGAGAATCTTCGATTCTTTTGATCGACACCGCCCAATCGCCGGTATCCTCCGGCGATGTTTTCCGGTATTCCGCCTGACTGATACGGTCCGGGTATGCCGCCGCCAGCGCTTTCATCACCTGCTCGGCCCGGTCCTCCCGTTCCGGAACTGTTGTCTGTATCGAGTCTCCGGGGTTTACTTCGGAGACGCTTTTGTCCTGGGCATTTTGTATGCTGTCACGGGTATTTCCCCTGCCAAAACAGCCGGTGGAAAGCAGCAGCAAAAAAACGATAATGAGAAAAGTTTTTTTACCTGACGGATAGTTTCTGCTGAAAAACAACGATGATATTCCTCTTTCTCCAGGGCTTGCGTTTTATTGTCACGCTGTTATAGAATAAGATATCAGATTAGAGGGTTTTATGAAACAGCGTTTTTTCGCAGTATTTCTTTTAATATATGGTTTTTTTGGCGCCATTTCCATTTATTCCCAGGAGATCATTACCGCAGAACGGTATCTGGAATCGGTGTCCGAGCGGTATGGCGGGGTGCGGGATTACGAGGCGAATATCATCATTCATTCAGGAAACACTGAAATGACGGGGAATGTGAGCCATCTGGTCCCTTCGTTCCTGCGGATTGATTTTAGTCGGCCTGCCGATCAGGTGATTGTCTTTAACGGGGAACAGCTTACGGTGTATCTGCCCGAATACCGGGCCGTGTTGAACCAGGTCATTACCCAAAGCAGGCGGCCTGCTTCGTCGGGGGCCTCCCTTGCAACCGCTCAGGGGCTTACGCTGCTGCGGCGCAACTATGTTCCCGCTTTTGTTACCGGGCCGGATCCGACGCCGCTGGAAAATAATTCAAAAGAAACCGTGGTAAAACTCAGGCTTACCCGCCGTTCCATTTCGGAAGGGTTTCGGGAGATCATCCTGAACATCGAACCGGAAACTAAACTGATACGCCGCATTGAAGGGAGAACCATTGCCGAAGGAATGGTTCAGTTTGATTTTACCAATATCAGAATCAATCAGGGGATTCCGGAACAGCGGTTTATCTATGACTCGCCTGCTTCGGCAAATTTATATAATAATTTTTTATTTCGGGATACTGATTAATTGGAGGAACTGGGTGGAATCCCTGGGAGAAAAATTAAAAACCGCCCGTGAAGAAAAGGGCTTTAGTTTTGATCAGGTGAGCCGGGAGACAAATATTGCCGCCCGGTACCTGGAAGCCCTGGAGGCAGAAGATTTTTCCGGATTTCCCGGAGAGCCGTACATCATCGGCTTTCTGAGGAATTATGGCGCATATCTTGGCCTTGATGTGCAGGAACTGCTTTCCCTGTACCGCGCCTTAAAAATTCAGGAACAGCCTGTTCCGGTGGAACAGCTTTTACGATCTCCATCCCGCCTGCCCCGGATACTTATCGGCGCGGCGATTGCCCTGGTAGTATTGGGCGGCATAGGCGGCGGCATCGTTTTTTTTGCAGCCCGTCCCCGCAGGGATCCGGTTCAGGCGCCCGCAGCACGGACCGCAAAAGAAGTTGAGATGAATACCGATTCCCTGGAATCGCGTTTTTACCGCGGGGATTCGGTGCTGGTTCCCCTTGGCGATAATAAATACCGGCTGGAGCTTTCCAACCTTGGCGAAGCCCTGACCCTCACCACGCCCGGCGGGCAGGTATTTCTTGATCTGAGTCAGGAAGCGAGTGTAGACCTTAACAGTGACGGCGCGGTTGATTTGCGGATCACTGCGGCGGACTTTGACAAGAACAACAGCGCCAGCGGGGCGCAGCTTCGCTTTGAACTTGCAAACGATCTTACCGCTGCGTTTTCTGCGCCGGGAGCGCCGGTTCCGGCGGACAGCGGGATCAACTCCGGGGCAGGGGCTTTAAATCTGGCGGGAGCGCCGGGGATTTTTACAACGACTGCCGGCGGCGGGCCAATCCTGTCGCCCTATCCCTTTACCCTTCAATCGTCGTTTCAGGGCTACTGTATGTTCCGCTGGGAAATTCTCTTTGAGCGTGACCGGCGGGATCGCAACGAGCAATATTTTCAGCGGGCCGATGAACTTAATATCCCGGCGCAGAACGGAATTCGTATCTGGGTTTCCAATGCCCAGGCGGCAAAACTTCAGGTGATAGGCGGCGGCCGCACGGTCCCCCTGGAACTGGGCAGTGCAGGTGAAGTGGTAGTAGCTGATATTCGCTGGGTACTGGATGAACAAAAACATTACCGTCTGGTGCTTGCCAAGCTGGAATAGTTTTGCGTTATTTTATCGATCCCTTTGGATGTGTAAAAAATCAGGTTGATGCGGAAAATATGATGGCCTCGCTTAACGGCGCAGGCTGGGTTTCCGCAGAGGACGCCGGTGACGCGGACATCATCATCATCAACTCCTGCGGATTTATTGAAAGCGCAAAACAGGAATCGATCAACGCAGTCCTCAGCTGGAAAAAAATGTACCCCGAAAAAAAGATCCTTCTTGCCGGCTGCCTGGCCCAGCGTTATGCCAAAGAACTTGCCGAATCATTACCCGAGTCCGATGGACTTTTTGGCAACACCAACCCTGGCGGCATCGTAGAAGCCGCCGCCGCCTTAACAGACGCCAATACCAAATACGATACCTGTTCTCACACCTTCCACCCTCCACCGAACCAAAGGTTCGATTCCACCCTTCCTGGTACTACCGGTCAGCGTCCTCTCTTGTCTTTACCCGGCTCGGCGTACGTAAAAATTGCCGAAGGCTGTAACAACCGCTGCACTTTTTGTTCCATTCCCCTAATCCGCGGCGGTCTCCGCAGCCGTCCCATTCCGGAAATTCTTGCCGAATGCCGTGAACTGCTGGACCGGGGGATTAAGGAACTTTGCCTTATCGGGCAGGACATCGGCTCTTACGGCAGGGATTTTTCAGGCGATGAAAGCGTGCTTCAAGGAAGCTTGCTTCCACATTTACTGGGGGCCTTATCCGGGTTTAAGGGAGATTTTTGGGTACGGCTTCTTTACATTCACCCGGACAATTTTCCTCTGCCCATTCTTGATATTATGCAGCATGACAAGCGCTTTCTGCCTTATTTTGATCTTCCCTTTCAGCATGGTTCTGAGAAAATTCTAAAACTCATGAGCCGCAGGGGGAATGTCGAATCCTGCCTTAGTCTTATCGAAAAAATCCGCGCCCGCCTTCCCGACGCAGTGATTCGGTCAACGTTTCTTTTGGGTTTTCCCGGCGAAACCGATGAAGATTTTGCGGCGCTGCTGGATTTTCAGGAGAAGGCTCAGCTTGACTGGCTGGGCTGTTTTACCTATTCCCGCGAGGAAGATACCCCCGCTTACGCGATGAAGGCGCAGGTCCCCAAAAAGATCGCCGCAGAGCGGAAGCGCATTATTGAAGAACGTCAGGTCTCCATCACCGAAAAAAGGATGGACCGCTTTGTCGGCAGGGAATTTGACGTACTTGTTGAAGAAGCGGTCGATGAAGAAGACGGCCTGTATCTGGGCCGCCTCTACTGCCAGGCGCCGGAAGTTGACGGCGCGGCTGTAATAACGGCTGCGCAAAGCAGTAAAATAACGCCAGGCGTCTTTGTTCGCGGCAAGGTTACCGGGCGGGCAGGGTTTGATCTGGAAGTGCGGGTCTAATGTATAAGCAGATTAAAATTCTAAAGGAAGTCCCATGAGAAGTGTAACGTACCGAATTGTCGAAAAAGTCGCAAAAATTATCGGGCATAAAAAAACCTTTCAACTGCCTGTCCCGGAACTGCGGGCATATATTGAGACCATACGGAACGGGCAGAAATTTGCGCCGCCCGGATATGTATACAAAAAACATAGCGTTATAGAGGAATGTATCTGCGGGCGGCCCTGTTACGTCATTGCGCCGAAAAACGGAGAAAAAAAAGGCGGCGCTGAAAGTAACGGAACAAAAAGCGGTAATGAAAAGGCGGTGCTGTTTCTCCACGGCGGCGGCTTTATTTACGAAGCCCACCCGGTGCATTGGCTTGCTGCCTCAAAACTGGTGACCCGCCTGGGTGTGACCGTATGGTTCCCTGCCTATCCGCTGATTCCCAATACCTCAGGCGAAAAATTCCCCAATCCCGAATTTTCGTCCGGCGGCGGGGACTTTAAATGTATGAACGAAATGATTGCCAAAGTTTACGGCAGGATGCTTGAGACGTATTCCGCCGCCGGTATTACCTTTCTTGGGGATTCTGCAGGGGCTATGCTCAGCCTGATATATTGCCATCATAATAAGGCCCTCAAAATGCCCCAGCCTATGCCTGCAAAACTCGTCCTGTTGTCGCCGGGGATCATCACCGAGCAGGACAAGACCATTTTGGATGAGATGTACAAGATAGAACCCCGTGATGTGATGCTTTCCATGCCCTTCACGGTTGCCCTTATTTCGCTTTTGAATCTGGATTTGAGCCGGGACAATTATTTCAATGCGCCGCTGTATGGGGACTTTACCGGTTTTCCGCCTCTGTACGTGTTCTCCGGTACCTTCGAAATATTCTATCCCCAGCTAACCCGCTTTGTTGAACGGATAAAAGCCGCTGGCCTTCCCATTGAATTCTATTCCGGAAACGAAATGATGCATGTGTGGCCCTATATGCCTGCTTCCCGGGAAGCCAGGGCCGCGCTGAACCAAATTTTTGCTATTATAAGCCGTTCTGAAACCAGCTGATTATAGGCTGCAAATATGGTATACTCCATTCAATGACTGATGCGATCCCTTCTTACCTCGAAATACTCAATCCTGAACAGCGGGCGGCGGTGCTGCACACCAAAAACCCCCTGCTTATTCTTGCCGGGGCGGGGTCGGGGAAGACGCGGGTAATCACGACGAAGATCGCCTGGCTTATCCGGGAACAGGGTGTGGACCCCCGCTCGATTCTTGCGGTAACTTTTACCAACAAGGCGGCACGGGAAATGGCGGAACGGGCGCGGCTCATTGACGGGCGGGCGGGGGACGCCATGCTGCGAACCTTTCACTCGTTTGGCGCCTGGTTTCTCAGGCGTAACGGCAGCCTTGCCGGGCTCGATCCCCGCTTTGTTATTTATGATGATGACGATATGATCGCCCTTCTTTCTTCGATCATGGAGGATGCGCCCAAGGCCGAGGTTAAACAAACGGCGCACAAGATATCCCGCGCCAAGGATTATTTTTACTCACCCGATTCCCCCGAACTGGATCTGATCGATTCCCGAAAAAGTTTCAGGCGGATTTATAAAGAATACGAAGAAAAGCTCGGGCGCATCGGTAATGTTGATTTTGGGGACCTCATCAAAAAGCCCGTGGAAATATTGCGGAGCCAAAGCGATATAGCCCACAGGTTTCAGAATCGTTTTGAAGTGATCATGGTTGACGAATATCAGGATGCCAACATCGCCCAGTTTGAGCTGCTTAAATCGCTGGTTGGGCCGCATACGTATTTATGTGTTGTCGGTGATGATGATCAATCGATCTACCGTTTCCGCGGGGCGGAAGTGCGTAACATCCTCGAATTCCCCGACCGTTTTCCCGGTACGGATATTATCCGGCTGGAGAGTAATTATCGATCCACTGCGCCCATACTAAAGGCGGCGTCTTCGGTGGTGGATCACAACCGGGGACGGCTCGGGAAAACCCTGCGTGCGGAGCGGGGTGACGGTAAGCAGCCGGTCCTGGCCTTTCTGCCGGATCAGGATGAGGAAGCGGTCTACTGCGCAAAGTTGATCGAGAATTCAATAAAGGCCGGAAAGGAACCTGCTAATTCAACAATTAGTAATTCCGGAATTAGCAAACCGGCAGTCTATTCCGACTGGGCGATACTGTACCGGACCAATGCCCAGTCTCTCGGCTTTGAAACCGAATTCCTGCGCAGAAGAATTCCTTACCGGGTGGTAGGCTCCCTCAAGTTTTATGAGCGGGAAGAAATCAAAGACGCGCTGGCCCTGCTTGCGTTTATGGCTAATCCGCGTGACGAGGTGGCCTTTCGCAGGGTGGTGAACAAGCCAAGCCGGGGCGTGGGGCCCGCAACGGTGGATCGAATCATCGCCGCCGCCGAAAATAACTCCACAGGTGATCTTGCCGCTGCGGCGCGGGCACTTATACCGGTTCTGTCGGCAAAGGCAGGCGCGGGGACAAAAACTTTTCTCAAGGTAATTGAAGGGGGACGCGCCGCGCTGGAGCAAACAGCAGAACCGGAAGCCGCTGAAGATGAAAGTGATAAGACATCTGCTGATGTAAAGGAAACGATCAATTCAGCCAATGTAGCCCCGAAGAAACGAAAGCGTTCTTCAAAAAATAATGAAGGTCTGGCTGCGGGGGAGGGCCTTTCGGTTTGTGTGGTGCATCTGATACAGGAATCGGGAATTGCAGAATACCATGCGGCTCACGATGAAATATCGGGAAACCAGCGCATCAACAACCTTCAGGAATTGGCGAACGCCGCAGTGCTTTATGAGGCAAGTGAAGCGGGATTGTTGGAATTTCTTGAGCACATCGAACTGGATCGTTCGCTGGAAACTGCCGCTGCAGAAAATGAAACGGACAGCGCAGGCGGAGCCGTAACGCTGATCACTTTTCACAACACCAAGGGGCTGGAGTTTCGCCGTGTTGTTATGACGGGGATTGAACAAGGGGTATTTCCCCGTGAAGATAAAAAGGATGATGAGCTTGAGGAGGAGCGGCGGCTTTTCTACGTAGGGGCAACCCGCGCCATGGATGAGTTGTACCTTACCTCCTGTGCCGTGCGCCGGGTTTTCGGCCGTACCATGCCGATGGAGCCGAGCCTGTTCCTCAGGGAAATTGACCGGAGCGCCCTGCGGATCATCGGAAATGCGCCGTACGGATTTGCAGGCCTGACTCCGGGCGGCGGTTATGGAAATGCCCGATATGGCGGAAAACCTGCTGCTGCAATCGATGGCTGGAGTCAGGGCGACAGGCTTTACCACGACGACCACGGTTACGGCGCCGTGGCGGATGTGCGTGACAGTGAGGATGGCCCGGTGGTGCGGGTTCTTTTTGAAACCGGGAAAGAGGTGCGGTTTTTAAGCCGCCATCAGGGTTCCCGGTTTATGAAAATCGGCAGGGATGATTAACGGATGAGCGAAACAGAATTATTACGGCTTCTTCCCCCGGTACTCCGGGCGCGGGATTTTCATCTCTACACTGACGGCGGGAAGCGCCTTGTTGATCTTTATCAGGAAGGCGGTGCGGCGGTTCTTGGCCACACGCCCCCCAATATGCTCCGGGAACTGAAAAACACCGCCAGCCGCGGACTTTTTTCAGCCCTGCCCCATCCGCTTGAAAAACGTTTCGTCAAAGCTCTCTCGCAATTATTTCCCGGCAGGGTAATTCGGGTGTATGCTTCATCATCGTCATTGACGGGTATAATTGAAAAATCAGATCAGGCGCCATGGCGGCCTTTTGTTGATGCGGAAAATTCTCTGTTAGTTTCAGCAGCCGCTGCCCCGGTGTTAATCCCGGTCTTACCGGGCCTGCAGGGTGGCGGACCGTTTGTCCTGGCCATCGATCCGGTTTTTGCGGAAGCTCATCCGTTCCCCCCATCAGATCTTTTAAGCCCGGCATTCCTCGCCGTCGCTGTCCGTGGTGTATACGATTTGATTGCCGCCGCGCTGGAGCGGGGGAACCTTCGGTATTATAAAATTAACTCAGCATTAAAAAAGGGTGGCGCCTGGCGCCGCAAAGGAATCTATCTTTTTCCAAAGGAGACTCACAATCCGGCTGATTGGGAAAAACTATTCCGCCGTTTCCTTGAAGGCGGTTTTCTGCTTCCACCCACCCCGGACTTGCCGGTTATTCTGCCGGGCATACTGTCGCCGGGGGAGGAAGCCAAATTGGCGGGGTTGCTGGCTGACTGCCAGGTATAGCGTTATTTGCCGGTAGATGTGCATGGGCATTATTTCTGGCAGTTTTATGCTTTTCATTCAGTAATTCCAAATGAGGGAAAAATCGGAAGAAATTTAACCGCAAAGTCGAATAAGTTAAAGAAGGGATAAGGAAATTTTCTTCCTTTTTCGACTTCTTCGACTTTGCGGTTTGTATTCTCTCTTGAATTTGGAATTGCTGCTTTTCATTTGCCAATAGTTGACTTTATTTTACCTATATCATAAATTTGAGAGTATGTTACTATTTGATTGCGATTTGATTGTCTGCCCTTAGTGATTCCAATGTAAGGAGAAAAAACATATGGAAGGTAACTCCTATTTTAACGAGCCAAAATATGATCTTAATGATTTATCGCTTTTTCCGCCTGATATTTACGAACGGACAAAACAGAACCCCCAATCCGCAGATTTCTACTCTGTGTGTAAAAAATACAAAATCTTTAGATGAATATGCTGGCCGTCTAGCCCAAGAGATCCTTGACGCTTTAAAAGGATAAGAGATGTCCTTTTTTGAGGAACTTTTTCCGGATTCCATGGATTGCATTACAGGAATCTTTCTCCAGTAATTCCAAATTCAAAGAAATACAAACCGCAGAGGGCGCAGAGAGAAGAACGCAGAGTACACAAAGAAGAAAAAACTCTGCGTTCTCTGCGGTTAATTTCTTTGTTTTTGCAATTAATCGAGAATTTGCCACCATATTTAAATGTTTTTGAACAAATCATGGAAAATCCGCAGACAATTTTTTCTAATTTGGAATTGCTGATCTTTCTCGTTCATCCCTTGAATTTTTCTTACCATACCATAAAAGGTGATCAAAGTGAACCCTTTTTTGGCAAAATAACGGTACCATTGGCAGTAAATTCATTCCCATGTTCAATATTAATACCTACATAGGCTATTGTTATGTTTCGTATATCAAAATTGCCCTGATACGTTTTATTAGCCTCCTTCATCAATTCGATGTAGGCCTGCTGCTTGTTGGAACGGGATACTTGCCCCGCGCCAAGATAGGTCATTGCATAGAAATTACATTGTACCGTTCCAACTGCTTCCATGCTGCTAAATTCTGTCTGGCTTAGCGGTTTGTATAACGCCGTCGATACACAAGAAGTTGAAAAAAGTGCTCCTGCTGCCAATGCCATCATTAAAATAAACCGCGTGCTTTTCATAAAATTTCTCCTTTATCCGGATTACTGTAATGAACAACGTTCAATTATGAACAATGTTCATTTTCATAATATAACAGAGGCAGGATTAATGTCAAGCGATTTTAG
>JAISJS010000229.1 GCA_031261385.1 Treponema sp. | reverse complement strand
ATGGCAAGCCCCAGGCCTGAACCTTTTTTTTTCCGGGAAGGATCGGCGCGGTAAAACACATCAAAAAGTTTTTCAAGGCTTTCTGGGTTTACACCGGGGCCGTCATCGGCAAGACATATTTCTACGCTGCTTTCTTCGCCGCTTTTCATTTTTTGTGCCGCAGTAATAAGCATACGCCCCTTCTCCGCTGTTTTATATTTTACGGCATTTTCAAGGATGTTGACAATCACGCGGCGGAACAACACCGGATCGATACTGATATGAATATCCTGAGGCAAAACACCGGCGGCAAGTGCAAGCCCGCGTTTTTCGTATTCATCTGACAATTCTTCGATACAATCTTCAAGCATTGATCCGCAGTCAACAGTCTGTGTCTGCGCCGTAAATTCATCCATATCCAGTTTTGAAAACAGGAACAGCTGATCGATGATGTGTTCCAAATCGTCTGATTTATTTTCGATAATGCCAAAATATTTTTCGCGCTGTTCGGCGCTTGCGGCAACGCCTGTTTTGATCCCGTTAATACCCATTTTAATTGAAGTAAGCGGCGTTCGTAAATCATGGGAAATACCGGCTATCAATTCCCGCCGGTTGTCTTCATTCTTTTGACGCTCCTTTATCATTGTTTCAAGTTGAGAGGCCATTTCATTAAAGGTATCACAGACAGGACGGAATTCATCATCGCTGCGGTAGTCAAGGCGGAAACTGAGATTATTGCCGCCGATTTGCCGGACGCCGGACGCGAGCGTATCAAGAGGCGCCATGATACGTTTAATCAAATTTCGTGTTAAAACCAGGTTTACCGCCGCAATTGAAAAAATCATTAACGTAAACATAATAGCCGCAACAGCTATGCCCCTGTCAGTGGTAAGGATACTTTCCATGATTCGCTGCTGATCGGCGTGTGATCGATAAAAACCCATTCCGGGTATGCCAAACACAAAGATACCAATGCCAAAAGATACTATCCAAATCAACATGGGCGGCAGTACAAACATAAGAATGTTTGAGATAAAAAGCCTGCGTTTAATGGTCAATTTTAAAACCTCCCGCCGCCGAGTTTCGCCGTTATCTGCAATCCGATGACCGGTTTTCCGTCCCGCGTGTATTCTTTACCGTAGGTGAACATCGGGCCGGCGCTGAGTGAGAGTTCATCAAGGAAGCGCCAGGATATCAAAAAGTTTGTTGTTCCGCTTACGCTGTCAATACCGAACATTCCAAAAAGTGAAGCGCTCAGTTTCGGTGTAAACAGTTCCGAGAGACTGATTGACGCCGCGGCATAATGTTGGCCTCCGTAGCCGGAGAGATTTGTCAGTGTTAAGCTTCCCGGTATCGATGGAACGGCAGGGTTTGTTTCGCCAAATCCGTTGTAGAAATACTGTCCCGAAATACTTAAGTTAATATCGGTATTCGAGTATGACAAGCCTGCGGTCGCCTGGAATACCGGCCCCATGCCGCCCGGATTTTTTTTATCAATCCATTCGTTGTCTTTACCCCATGCGAAAAGACCCTCGCCGAAAGCCCCGACTTTCCCGGCGATGGTACCTGAATACGTCATGATGAACCGGGGTGAGCGCAGGTGTTTGTACCAGGCGCCGAATCCAAGTTCGCTGTTCCCGGCAACTAACTCAAACTTTGCGGCGGCTGCGGTATTTTCGGCTTGAAACGGCTGCGTACCGGATGGCGGGTTCGTGTCCGGCAGCGCGTACAGGTACAGCGCATTCTGGGTATTGGGGAATACGAACTGGACACGCAGTGACACCGGCCCTTCCCTTTGCGTTTCCGGTTCTTCGGGATCGATCACCGAAAGGTTCAGCACGTCAACGGGACTGAAAAAGTAACCCACCCCCCATTTAACCGTGTGCTTTCCAAAACGGAAGAACACTGATTCTCCCAAAGAAAAATCGGTGAACAACTCAAACACGTTGAATTGAGGAATGTCGAGCGAAGGAAACTGGAATCCCGGAAATACCGGTGGAACCGCCGGCACGTCCACAGCAGAGGTACTCAATTTAAAAGGAAATGCATAGTTGAACTTGCTGTAGATACGCAGGTTAGTTGACGGGCGGGCGTCAATAAAAAACGCGCCTCGCAGATCCGGCGCCATGCTCGTCGAATTATAAGGGAAAGCGCCATTATCATCTTCTTTCCATTGAACAATGGTTTTTAACGACGAAGCAAGACTCCCGCCTATTCGCACCGTATCGCCGTTAAAAATGTCGACATCGGAAACAGAAAACATCTTTCGCGTTTCAGCAGGTGTTTCGGCAACCATATCATCGCCGCCGAAAAGATCATCATCTTCCTGTGCAGAGAGCATAGACAGTGATGTCAACAACACTATTAATAAAAAAATTATATGTTTACGCATTTTTTCTCCTATAAAATATTAACCACAAAGGACACCAAGGACTCTAAGGTTTTTGTCTTATCCTTTGTGTTCCTTCGTGTCCTTTGTGGTTAAATATTCTTCCATCAGTTTAGGTTTTCCAGATACGCTTTGGTGAACACCAGGTCAGGCAGTTTGGCAAAGGACACATCGCTTAAGACCTGCTGGGTTTGTTCGCCGGGGTTGAGTTCGTCCCGGATAATGATCTGGGCGGGAACATACTTTTCACCAACCTTGCTGTATTTGGGAGTAAGGGTGGTCCGCATAAGCCGCCCTTTTGCGCTGAAATCTTCCTGCTTCAATAACAGCGGCATATCTTTGCGGATGTGGTAGGTCACCTTCGCATAGGACGGCCGGGAACTTATCGCGTCAACGGCGATTATCCATACAGGATATGCGCCGAGTTTTCCTTCGGTAAGGCTGGTTATCTTGTAGTCGCTTCGCCAATCGTTGTAGTTAAACATGTCGGACGCTTTACGGTCCGAGGACTCAATGTTTTTCTTGATCGACGAATGGGTAAACTTGCGGCCTTCCGGATCGTATATCCAGAAGTGATCGTCTTCCACGAGGTATCCGGTTCCCTTACCGGCGGGCGGATTTATCTGCACCATCGTAAACTGTTCCTTGGTGGGGCGCAAAAAGTATTTGTATTGCAGATTCCGCGTTGTTTCGTTGGGCTTCTCCACAACCAGGGTCATGGTCGCGGAAAAGTCACTGTTACTGTAATTCATCGCCGTATACATTGCATCAATGCGATCACCCGCAAAGGCCGTTTTATCGGCAATCTCCGACAGGTTTTGCGCTCCTGCCCTCTGTGTACCGAAAAGCGAAAAAACCAACGCCAATACCGGTATTATTTTTTTCATGATCATTGTTAGCTCCTTAATGCATCAACAGGTTTCATGCGCACTACTGCCCTGACGGTGCCCAGGACGCCCAGCAGGGTAAATACGATAATAATTAAAAACTTTTGCAATACCGCAGAGGCGGTAACTATCCAGGTGATATGTCCGTTATCAAGCAGCATCGCCAGTACCGGATTGGAAAGGGTGATCCATGAGCTTATCAGCATGATGACGCCTGAAAGCGCCAGTCCCGCAGCCGCGCCTGCAAGTGAAAGAAGCAGCGCCTCCAGAATAAAGATTTTCCCCACGTTCCAGCGGCTCATACCCAAAGCCCGCATGGTTCCGATCTCCGCCATACGTTCCTTCAGGATCATCTTATAGGTATTGCTGATGCCGATGATGATAATCAGAAAAAGTACAATCAGGATCACAAGGCTTATCATCCGGGTAACGGTAACTATCTGGTTCATCTGCGGCATAACATCGTTCAGGGAAAGAGAGGTATAAATAGTCCCGCCGCCCTGATACGCATCGACTTGTTTTTTTACCTCCCCCGCTATATCAGACGGGTTGGCAAGTATTGCGGCCTGACGGTTCGCGACCGGCGCATAGCCGCGGATCGTCTGCTCCAGGATCTGCGCGGCATTGTCCTGCCGGAGCGGGTCGGCAAGGAGTATGTTATACGCTATAAATTCGCCCGGCTGCAAATCAAGTATTTGATTAATATAATCACTGTTCGCATAACTCATCATGGTGGCAAAAAGACTTGAATCTTCATGGATTGCCGCCACGTAGAATTCACCGAAATTCGCCTGACCGCTTACCGTGTTGGTCTGCACAATCAGATTATCTCCCACGGTAATTCCCATGTCTTCGGCAAGCTGTGCGCTCAAGATCAGCGCATCTTCACGACTGGCGGCGTCTTCCCAGTTTCCTTCGGTAAACCTAAGGCTGTTTTTCAGATAGCTTTCCTCGCCGGGATTAAAACCGGAAACAGTCACCTGCGTTTTTTTCCCTTCAAAGACCAGGGACCCGGTAATGGTCGAGGCTTTTTCGGCGTAGACATACGCAATACCCGATTCGTCCAGCGCAGTTTTAAGTATGTCATCGTTATGGATAACCGCGATAAGTTTATCGTCGGCGTTCCGTTCCTGGCCTATAACCTTTACGTGGGCGCCGATGAGCATGGCTACCTGATTGGAGATATTCCGTACGGTTCCTGCGGCAAAGGAGTCAAGCAGGGTAACAATAGTGAAACCGAAGATAATGGCGATTGCCAGGAGGACGCTTCGTTTTTTTTGCCGCATAAGGTTGCGGGCAGCAATAATAAATAAC
>JAISJS010000088.1 GCA_031261385.1 Treponema sp. | reverse complement strand
TTTATTTCTCCGACTATAGTATCAAGGTCGTCCTTTATACGGTTATCCATGTTATTAGTATAAAGATTAACCATTCTACAGTCAATAACAGTTTGAAAGAATCCATAACACTCTATTTGAAATTTGTTATCTTTCAATTATAATTTGTAGTGAGATCTTTTTTCAAGGAGCATAAAAATGTCGCATAGATACAAAGGCTTTGAGCCAAAGTGGTACCGGGGAGCGGTGCCGGAAAATTCATATCGGTCAATTTTCAAGTGGGGGGTCAGGGAGCAGATCATACAAGTGGTGTCAGTCACCAGGGTAACGCTATGGTGTCAGTCACTCTTTTCATTCGTACTTTTCGCGGTTAAAAATTTTACCATTCCCAAGATCATCTCTCGACTTCAATTTCAGCCAAAATTTCATCGCACAAACATAATTACATTCCTTCCGCAATTGCCTGGTTCCGAAGTAAAGGTCAACGTGTAAAATCAGTGTCAATATGGGCCTTTTGGGGCCAAAAAACCGGTAAAATTCTCCTAAAGCAAATTTTTTTAAAACCGATACTTAAAAGGAAGTTGGACAAAATGTGCCCGTTGGGCCTCCATGTATGTTCGACCGGGAACCGTAAGGTTTCACCTCACCTTTCCGGGGACGGGTGGGTTGAGGGTTAAAGTTTTTCCGTTGGAAAAACACAGTGGCACAAATTTTTCCCAGCGGAGTTTTTTGAAAGAAAAACTCCAAGACGAAAAAAACTTCGTTTTTTTCGTCACGGCATGGATGCCGCGGCGCCGAACGTTGTCATTGTGACGGCGGTGCGCCGGAAAAAGCCAAAGGAGTGAATTGTATGATCATTAATCACAACTTAAGTGCAATGTTTGCCGACAGGTCCCTCAAGGTTACCCAGGTTTACCTGGACAAGAACATGGAGAAATTGTCGAGCGGCATGCGGATCAACCGTGCAGGGGATGATGCTTCGGGACTCGCTGTTTCTGAAAAGATGCGCAGTCAAATCCGCGGTTTGAATCAGGCGTCTACCAACGCCCAGAATGGTATTTCATTCATTCAAACTACGGAAGGGTATCTCCAGGAATCCGAAGATATCATTCAGCGTCTCCGCGAATTGGCGGTACAGGCCTCGAACGGTATCTATTCCGACGAGGACCGGATGTACATTCAGATCGAAGTTTCAGCTTTGGTTGACGAAATCGATCGGATTGCATCCCACGCTCAGTTCAACGGGATGAACCTGCTGACCGGCCGTTTTGGCCGTCAAATCGGTGAGAATGTGGTTACCGCTTCTATGTGGTTTCATATTGGAGCCAACATGGATCAGCGGGAACAGGTGTTTATCGGCACTATGACTGCCAAGGGTCTTGGGATCCGGCAAGTCGGTGACGATACCTTTATTTCGCTGTCCGCTCCGGACAGTGCCAATCGTGCCATTGGAACTCTCGACAAAGCGATCAAGATTGTAAACAAGCAGCGTGCTGATCTTGGCGCCTACCAAAACCGCCTGGAGCATGCGGTCCGCGGCCTCGATGTCGGGGCTGAAAATCTGCAGGCCTCTGAATCACGCATTCGTGATACCAACATGGCGAATGAGACGGTCGGTTATACCAAGAACCAGATCCTCACCCAGGCAGGGACAGCAATGTTGGCTCAGGCTAATCAGCGCGGTCAGACGGTGCTTCAGCTTCTGCAATAGCAGAAAACGTCCAGGAAGGCGCCGTTCCGGTTTTGGCCGGAACGGCTTCTTTTTTGTTTAAAAATACCGTATACTAATATTATGCGAAGAATGATTGTTACGTTGGTCCTCCTTTTGGGGGCAGTCCTTATACTGGGGGGACTTGGAAGCTGCCGACGCAGCAGCCGGGTTTCACCGTCTGCCGAACCGGCGGAAAGGCCGGATAAAATAATAATTTATTTTATTCCAAAAAACCTGGGGAACCCCTATTTTGATGCGGTCAGCCGCGGCTTCTATAACGCAATAACCCAGCTGGGCGCCGAAAATTTTCAATACCTCTACAAAGGGCCGGATACCGCCGAGGCTGCAAGCCAGATTCCGTACATTGAAGAAGCCCTGCAGAACAGGGCCGATGCGGTATTTATTGCAGCCAATTCCAACGATGCGTTGAACGATATTTTTGACCGGGCCCGGCGGCAGGGGACGCGGATCTACATCATCAATCAGGATATTCCCGGCAGTGAGTCCCATCGGGATGCGGCGATTATGCCGGTCAATTTTGATACCATCGGAAATTCCCTGATGGACCAATTCGGAAAAATAATGAACTACGAGGGGCAATTTGCCATTCTTTCTGCCACCGACGACGCTCCGGATCAGAATACCTGGATCGATCTTATAAAACAGGAATTGGCGGATAATCCCCTGTACCGCCGGATGAAATTAATCAAGGTGGTTTACGGGGATGATCAGCCTGAAAAATCCGCTGCCGAAGCGGAGGCCCTGCTTGCACGGTACGGCGATCTTAAGGGTATGATTGTTCCTACCGCCGTGGGGCTTCCCGCCGCCGCCGCGGTGATCCGGGAAAAGGGGCTTTCGGGAAAAATAAAAATTACCGGGCTTGGGCTGCCTTCGGGAATGGCGGAATTTTTAGCGGACGGAACCTGCGAAGGGTTCCAGCTTTGGAACCCGCCCTATGAAGGTCTTGTTGCGGTTTATTTGGTTTGGGCCGAGAAGCGGGCCGGCTTTATTCCTGCGCCGGGAGCGGTTTTTTCCGCCGGAAAGCTCGGGGAGTATACCATCCTGCCCAATGGTCAGATCCTGACTCTGCAAACACCCATGGTCTACGACGGTTCCAACATCGGGGAATACGCCGCACAGTTTTAGGAAGCGTGCTTCTTAATGGGTTTGTCCCAGGTACTGTCTGAGTTTCTTCATTACTTCGCTGATATCAACAGGTTTTCCGACATGATCGTTCATGCCGCTTGCAAGGCATCGTTCGACGTCTTCTTTAAAGACATTGGCGGTCATGGCTACTATTGGAATATGCCTGAGTCCTGCTTCAATTGTACGGATGGCACGGGTAGCTTCAAAACCGTCCATTTCGGGCATCTGGACATCCATAAAGATCATGGCATATTTGTCCGGGTTTGCGGCGAACATTTTTACCGCTTCGGCGCCGTTGTTGGCGCAGTCGATGGACAGGGCAGTGGGTTCCAGGAGGGTCATTATAATCTCCTGATTTATTTCCACGTCCTCCGCAATAAGTATATGAAAGCCCCTGAAACAGCCTCTATCATTATGAGCGGCCTCGTCTTGAGCCAATCGGGACAGCTCCGGATCGGGAGCTTTTCCGGAAACTCCGGCAGCTTCAATGGTAAACGAAAAAGTAGAACCCTTGCCCAATTCTGACTCCATCCAGATTTTTCCGTTCATCATCTCCACGATCCGTTTTGAGATCGCCAGCCCCAGGCCGGTGCCGCCGAATTTTCGGGAGGTAGTACTTTCAGCCTGGGTAAAGGAGTTGAAGAGTTTTGCCTGCTGTTCTTCGCTGATACCAATACCCGAGTCGGTTACAGAAACTGCAATGGTGCAGATTCCCGGTTCCGGATTGCCGTTCTGTTCCTCTAATAATTTGGCGGTAAGCTGTATGGACCCTTTTTCGGGGGTAAATTTTACCGCATTGGAAAGAAGGTTCACGATTACCTGGATAATGCGCTGATCGTCCCCGATGAGGAACGGAGGAATATTTTTATCAAGCCGGACACGGAGTATTTGCTGTTTCTGATCAACGCGAAAACTTATCACATTGATCGTTTTTTGAAGCATCTTGTCAAAACTGAATTCTACCGGGTTCAGTTCAAATTTGTTGGCTTCGATTTTGGACATATCCAGAATATCGTTGATAACTCCCAGCAGGTGAGTCGAAGCATCTTCAATTTTGGCAAGGCAATAATCCTTTCGTTCTATTTTATCCGATGATTTTGCGATGGAGGTCATGCCGATGATGGCATTCATCGGGGTCCGCATTTCGTGGCTCATGTTGGAAAGGAAATCGCTCTTGGCGCGGCTGGCGTTTTCCGCTGTTTTCCGGAGTTCCGCCAGGCGGACATTTTGGTCCTGAATTTTGATAAAGGGAATGACGATAAAATTTGCCGCAATAAAAGCGGCGAGGATACCCATGCCCATAAAAACCGCGGCGGAAATAAGGAGGATATTACGGTTCCGCGCTCCGGGGCTTTCTTCGATGGGGGCGGCGACAATAAGCATCCAGTTGTCGGACCCGGTCACCGGGATATAGGTCCCTACCCTTGGAACACCGCCGTACTTGTAAACGCCTGCCCCCGCTCTTCCCTCCCGAATCCCCTGAAAAAAATCATCTTCCCTGCGGGCTGCCGGAACGGGATCGGATATATCCCGTAACGTACGCCGCTCCTGCACGAGAAACGGCCTGATATTGGCGATAATAACCCCTTCCTCATCCAGCAGAAGGATATTCCCCGTATCCCAGATCCGAAAATTTGAAATGATGTCGGAGAGGACCATCCCCGGCAGGGTTGCCACCAAAATACGGGAGCCCATGGGCACGCAGAGCCGGAGCAGCAGTTCGCCTTCCGGAGTAAGTTCCGTGGTGGTGATTATCCGCTCACCGATAAAGGTACGCCGGGCATAGGAGCCCTGAACAAAATCCGCCTCCGGTGCGTTGTTCCCGTATGACGCCGCAATTCCCCTGCTGTCCAGGACCGTCAGCGAAAGGTAATTGTGTATCTGCGCCTGCTCGGCAAGGGCCGCCGGCAGGATCGGCGCTTCCCCTGACGTTGCGTCAGTCATGGCGGCGGAAAGGATCTCTGTGGCAACGACATCAGCTTCGGTTTTCATGAGCCGCAGATTGGTGGCAAACAGATTTTCCGCAATCTGGCTCATCGCCGTCATATCGCTTTTGATGGTTTCAATCAGATGAATCCGGTCAAAGTACATACTTATAGCCATGCTGGAGGCGGTAATCAGCGCTATAATAGAGGCAATAATAAAGACTATTTTTATCCGGAGAGACACCGTGGAACCTCTGTTTGTACCACCGCTATTTCCCCTTCTTCTTTGCCGCCTCTTTTACACTGCACAGTTCTTCTACGGCGTTTACAAGATCGGTGTCCTTGCCTATTTCGGCAATGGAACCGGGGAGCCGGTAGGTCCAGTTAAATTCATTGTAGGAACCGGGGACATTTATCCGTTCGGCGGCGGGGTCCCGGGCGTACCATTTTGCGGACAGGTGGAGTAGATCCTGTATCTGGAACACCCGGAAACGGGACGATGACGAGGCAATTTTGTGGAGGACCGCTTTGGCGGTTCCGGGGTTGTAGACCCGCGGCAGGGAAGGAAAGCCGAGGAAGCCGGAGAACTGACCCTGATCGGCCTCGCGCTCCCACCATTCCCGTACCGTGGAACTGTCGTGAACCGCAGGGGTGCAGACGCTGAGTTCGGGATATTCCTCCAGCGGGATATAGGGCTGACCGTCCTGGTCCCAGCGGCGGAACCAGCGGACCACCCGGAGGCCGAGGATTTTGAGGCTGGTGAGTACACGGGGAACACAGTCCGGCACCGCTCCAAGGTCCTCCGCACAGGGGAGCATATTTGAAGAACCGGCAAGTACGGTAAGCAGCGCCTTTCCCTGATCTTCCCATACCTGTTCCGAAGCGGTCTGACGCTCTTCCAGTAAAGTCTCCAGTTCCTTTTTTTCTTCCCCGGAAAGGCTGGCATACGCACGTGAATTGCGGAAATACCAGACCGGAAAAAAGAGCCCTTTTTCGTATTCCACAAAAAGCCGGTTGGCCCAGGCCCGGAAAAGATAATCGCGGACTGCGGGGTGCAGTTCCAGCGCGTCAATGTCTTTTTCACCCTTGATGGAGTTCTTGAACAGCCAGAGTTCTTCATTGCCTATGCGGTCAAATGCTTTGGAAAAAACCTTCTCCGCTTCGGCGGCGATATCGGTTTCGTTAAACGGGCCGCCCCAGTTATTCCGCAGCGCATCCCACACTTCTCCGGTGGGAACATGGGGCAGAGACAGCCAACGGATTCTTTCCGCATCAAATTTAAGCGCCGCCAAATCTTTGGCGGTAATCGGGTTATACGGGACAAAACGGCCCAGCGCCGAAGAATAATCCCTGCGGGAGGACGCCCAGATCCGGAAAAAGCCCAGCACATGATCAATACGATAGGCCTGATAATATTTTTCCGCCGCCGCAAGACGGTTTTTCCACCAGACATAGCCGTCCTTTTTCTGTGACTGCCAGTCATATATCGGGAAACCCCAGTTCTGGCCTTCGGGACTGTACATGTCGGGCGGGGCGCCTGCGGAAAGTTCGGAAATAAAAATTTCCGGGTGTGCCCAAACGTCGCAGGAATCTTCGTTCATCAGAATCGGCAGATCCCCTTCAAGAAGTATCCCCGCCCCGGCAACGGCGGCGGCGGCTTTGCTGAACTGAATATCGAGGGCTTCCTGCAGCCATGCCCAAAACAGGTGCTCGCTTTCAAGCTTTTTATCACCCCAAAAGGCCTCGATATCCGCAGCGCTTACCTTCCGGTTCTGCGGCCATTCCTGCCAGCTTTTTTCGCCGTTTGCCTCTTTAAGGCGGCGGAACACCGCATACTCTTTTACCCAGGGATTTTTATTGATCCATGCAGCCAACGGACCGCCCGGGGCGGCTTTTTTCGCGATTGCCCCCTTATTGGCCTCATAAATATCCCTGAGGATCTCCATTTTCGCCTTGAGGACCTTGTAATAGGGGTAGCGGCTTTCTTTTTCAAACTGAGCGCCCAGTTCGGCAATTTTGGTACCGACTGCCGCAGGGGATTCCTTGAATTCAACCAGGTCCTCTATCCGCACATACAGAGGATGCAATGCAAAAGCGGTCAGACTGGAATAGGGGGAACTTTCATACCCGGAATCGTTCACCGGCAAAAGCTGGATAAGGCCCAGCCCCATTCTTTTACACAGACCGGCAAAGTCCGCCAAATCGGGAAATTCACCCACTCCAAGCTTTCCCCTGCCCCGTAACGCGCCTACAGGCACTACTACCCCGGCCAACCGTTGATTGGCATCCTGTTTTTTCTGAGAAACCGCCATATTAGCCCCCGTCAATATAGTATACACTATTTAGCAGTAAAATGTAAAATACTTTCAAATATAAGTAAAATAATTTCAATGCGGGTATTGTCATAATTGTAAATATTATTATTATATAGATGATGAATAAGGTCCTTCGAGAGAAGATAAACGAGGCTTTTACCTCCGTTCTTCCCATAACCGCAATTGTCCTTCTCGCCAGTGTGATCCTGGTTCCAATGCCGACCGGCACTATCCTCATGTTCCTGGTCGGGGCTGCCCTGCTGATCATCGGGATGGGGTTTTTTACTCTTGGGGCGGACATGGCGATGATGCCCATGGGGGAAGGCATCGGTATTCAGCTTACAAAGTCAAAAATCCTTGTTCTTATTCTGGCTATCAGTTTTGTGATGGGGGTGATTATCACCATTGCCGAGCCGGACCTTCAGGTTTTGTCCAGGCAGGTGCCTTCAATT
>JAISJS010000082.1 GCA_031261385.1 Treponema sp. | reverse complement strand
TGGTAAAGTCGTTGATCGACTGGATTTTGATTTTTCCGGCTTTGGCGGCGGTTTCCACGCTGTTGATAAGGCTTTCCGTCGTGGAGCCGAAGGGCAGTTCCCGTATCAGTATGCGCTTTGGATCGGAGGTATCCAGCTTTGCCCGGACAAGCACCTTGCCGTTTCCGTCACGGTACTCCGATACGTCAACAAGGCCGCCGGTGGGAAAGTCCGGAAAAATTTCAAACTTCTTGCCTGAAAGGCACGCCTTCTCCGCTTCGAGCACTTCGATGGCATTATGGGGAAGAATTTTGGTGGACATGCCGACGGCTATTCCCTCGGCGCCCATGATGAGGACCACGGGAATTTTTGCGGGAAAAAGGACCGGCTCCTTATTGCGGCCGTCGTAGGAATCGACCGTTTCGGTCAGCTTGGGGTTATAGAAAATGTCCTTGGAAAGCGGCGTACAGCGGCATTCGATGTACCGGGGGGCGGAGGCCTCATCTCCGGTGTAGACATTCCCGAAATTCCCCTGCCGGTCAATAAAAAGATCCTTGTTTGCCAGCACCACAAGGGCGGAACCTATAGACGCGTCCCCGTGGGGATGGTACTTCATGCAGGCCCCTACTACGTTGGCGACCTTGTGGTACTTCCCGTCATCCATCTCAAAGAGGGTGTGGAGGATACGCCGCTGTACCGGCTTAAGCCCGTCTTCAAGGTCGGGAATTGCCCGGTCCTTGATTACATAGGATGCGTATTCAAGAAAGTTGGTGTCGAACAGGTTCTTTATGTATGCCATGGTTGTCCCCGGTTAAATATACCGCAAAAGGGGAAATAAAAACAAGCGGAAAACGGGCGCTTAAAAACCGGCAGGTTGATTAGTCGCCGGCTGCATATTCACAGCGGCAATAGGGAGCAGTACATTCCGGCAGGGGAAGGCCGGGAACGTTGTCAATGGAGAATGTTTTTTCAATGTTTCCAATCGGCTTGCAGTCCATATCGCCCCCGGCGCTGACAATTTTTACATTCGTTACGCCGCGGGCCTTTAATTCTATAAGCTTATATTTTCTGCACATTGCAAAATAATTCATATAATAAATTACCTGGATAATATTCCGCGGATCTTTTTGCGCCAAACCTTTTTCACTGAGGCAATCCACCATCTCCCGGGAAACACGAAAGCTTGTATCAATATGAAGGGCTTCTTTTTCCGCATCCGAAAGGCAGTCCTCATAAGAAAACGGATCGTTGTTATAACCGCCGACCCTGGGAATAATTTTCTCCAGGATGGAATATTTTTCCGGCTTGAAAAAACCGGAGTCTTTAATATCCCGCATCATCCCTTCAAGCGTTTCTTTTCTGATTATATCATTCCGTTCATTCGGACTTCCCACCATGTAGGCGGCAACATACTTGGCAGCCGCAATGGCAGTCCGCCTGTCCTCTGTAGAATTTTTATTGAGAATTTCCCTGAGGCTTTTTGCAATTTCAAATAAATTATCTGCCATACATTTAATATAAGCGCAAACATCTTAGTAGTCAACCAAAACTGCACGACAGACGCATGGAAAGGAATTTTACCACGAACCACACGAACTAACAAAAAAAATAAGGACAATTTTATACTTTCGTTCGTGTTTTCGTGTGGTTCGTGGTTTCTTCTCTTTGAATTTCATGTTCATGCGTTTGTTACCCGTCATTTTGGGATTCATTGGACGTTCCGATATCCCCCCGATTTTTCAGATCCGACAATATTTCTGCGTATCGTTTTTCATCGATCTTGTATTTGGTAAGATATATAAAATAACCGGCTGCAATAATAATCAGGGGCAGAATCATCATGGAAAACTTCATGGTTAGTACGCCTCCGGAAGTTACCTCTGCGGCAGACCCGGCGCGGTTCACCCCGGACACTACCAGGGTTATCCCGAGGATACCGTTGGCAAGAGCGCCGCCGATTTTGTTGATAAAGGGCTGCACGGAAAAGGTAACGCTTTCGTTGCGCTTTCCCATTTTCAACTGACCGTACTCAATAGTATCCGCCAGGAACATCAGCATCAGTATCTGGATAAAGCCTTCACCCACAAAGATCAGCACCCCTGCTATCCCCAGCAGAAACATGTTCATGGGGGAGAAAAAGAACCACAGATAACCGGCCGCCACGAGGATCGTTGCGGCGGTATAAAGTTTTTTTCGGGAAAATCTTCTGCCCAAAACCGGAAACAGTACCAGGGCTGAAAGCTGGGAAACCCCGAGCACCAGGGCAAATATGGAGTACATCCCCTCGTCGCCGTAAATGTATTTAAAGAAGTGAACCCCAAAGTTGGCAGTGGTAGTGTAGCCTATCATAAAGAGGGCCATGGAAACCGCCACCCAGAGGAGCTGATCGTTTTTGAATATCACCTTGAACATATCAAGCAGACTGGTTTTTTCTTCTTCTTTAAAAAAACCTTTGCGTTCTTTTACGCCAAAAAGGGTAATCAACTGAAAAATGATCGCCAGCAGGGCCACAAGGACGGCAAAGAAGAACCAGCCCTGTTTGAGACCTCCTGTGACATTGCCAAGGAGGTTGGTCAGCGGAATAATCCCCACTACCACCGCAAAGAGGCCGATGTTGGCGCAGATCCGGGCGAAGGAGCCGATCTGTTCCCGCACCTTTTGATCGGTACTCAGGCTGGGCAGCATGGACCAATACGATATGTCGTTAAGGCCGTAAAACAGATCCCACCCCAGATAAAAGAAGGTAAATGCCAGCGCATAGGCAGCGCCTGACAACCCCAAATCGGTGAACATCAACACCATCAGAACGCCCCCTGCCACAACGCCTGTCAGCATACCGGGCTTAAACTTTCCCCACCGGCTGCGGGTATTATCCACTATCAGCCCCATCAGGGGGTCGTTGACGGCGTCGAAGATCCGCAGCGCCATAAGGATCCCCGTCATGATTAACAGGGTATGATCGGGAAGCTTGAGTACCTCGGTCAGGTAGATCATCAGGAACATGCTCACCATGGTGTAGGACATATCCCTGCCCACAGTCCCCAAGCCAAAACAGTATTTATTGCGGCGGTCCAATGTGTTGCCCAAAAGGTACTTCCTTTATCGTTTACTCACTTTGCGTGAAAATTGCGTCAACCAACGTCCCCAATCAAATTTTTCATAATGTAATCACGGCGCTCGGGGGTGTTCTTGCCCATGTAGAACGTGAGTACCTGCGGCACCACCTTGAGGGTACTGACTGCCACCGGAACCAGACGTATATCCTCGCCGATAAACTGGCCGAATTCTTTGGGGCTGATTTCACCAAGGCCCTTGAAACGGGTTACCTCGCTCGAATTACCCATGTCGGAAACGGATCCGTCGCGTTCCCGCTCGTTGTAACAATAACGGGTTTCGCTCTTGTTCCGCACGCGGAAAAGCGGCGTTTCCAGAATATACACCCTGCCGCTTGTTACCAGTTCCTCAAAATAGGACAGGAAAAACGTCAAAAGCAGATTGCGGATATGGAAGCCGTCAAAGTCGGCGTCGGTAGCAATAACGATGCGCCCGTAACGGAGGCCCGATACATCATTCTCGATACCCAGGGCCATCATCATGTTGTAAAGTTCTTCGTTCTTGTAGATAGCGGCGCGCTTTTTGCCGTACATGTTTTCGATCTTGCCCCGCAGGCTGAAAATTGCCTGGGTCATTACATCACGGCTTGAAACCATGGAACCCGTTGCGGAATCCCCCTCGGTCAGGAAGATCATGGAATTTTCTCCGTTCTTGCCGTCCTCCAGATGGTACTTGCAGTCCTTGAGCTTGGGGATTTTAAGGGCGATTTTTTTTGCCGCATCCCGCGCTTCTTTTTTTACCTCGTTAAGTTCGGTGCGGAGGCTTTCGTTGGAGAGTATCTTCTGTTCCATCTTTTTTCCCGCGTCGGAATTTTTATGGAACCAGTCTTCTACCGCCACACGGGTTTCCTGCACTATCCATGATCGTATATCGGAATTGCCCAGCTTGTTTTTGGTTTGGCTTTCAAAAACAGGATTCTTAAGTTTGACCGCAACGGTTGCAATCATCCCTTCCCGTATATCTTCACTGCGGTAATCCTTTTTGAAAAAGTCCTGAACGCCTTTCAGAAAGCCCTCTTTAAAAGCGGACAGATGGGTCCCGCCGTCGGAGGTGAACTGCCCGTTCACAAAAGAAAAATATTCTTCGCCGTAGTTGTTGGTATGGGTAAATGCAAATTCAAGGTGTTCCCCCTTGTAGTAGCCGATAGCGTACAGGGCGTCGTCTCCGGTTTCCTCGGTGAGAAGGTCGTAGAGTCCCCGTTTGGAAAGGTACTGCTTGCCGTTAAGGGAAAGGGTAAGCCCCGTGTTAAGGTAGGCGTAATTCTGTATACGCTTTTCGACAAACTCAAGGTTGAACTGGTATTCCCCAAAAATTTCCGCATCGGGAATAAACTCGACAAAGGTACCGTCCTTCTGCTTTTCCTTAAGGCGGCCCTTGCGCTGGCTCTTGAGCGCCCCCCGTTCAAAAATCGCCTCGGCAAATTCTCCTGCGCGGATTGCCACCACACGGAAATACGACGAGAGAGCATTCACCGCCTTGGTACCCACCCCGTTAAGGCCCACGGAAAATTGAAACACATCATCGTTGTACTTGGCCCCGGTATTGATGATCGAAACACATTCCACGAGCTTGCCGAGCGGTATGCCCCGGCCAAAATCCCTGACCTTTACCGTACCGTTTTTTATTACTATTTCGACGATCTTCCCGTTCCCCATGATAAACTCGTCAATACCGTTGTCGATGATTTCCTTAAGGAGTACATACATCCCGTCATCGGGATTGGAGCCGTCGCCGAGGCGGCCGATGTACATGCCGGTCCGCAGGCGTATATGCTCAAGTGAAGACAGGGTTTTGATTTTCGACTCGTCATACACGGAAGCCTTGCCCACAGCCTTTATTTCAGGTTGTTCCTTCGCAGCAGCGGCTTTAACTGGAGGCGCTTTTTTTCCCGCAGAAGTTTTTTTTGCTGTTTTTTTCGGTGTTGCTTTTGCTGCCATACTCTCCCTGCTCAATTCCTTATAAATCTTTTTCCAGTTCGGTTATATGTGTTTCCGCTTTAGCGATACGGTCTTCGGCTTCGGCAATCGCCGCCTCTGCCGCGGCAATCCGCTTCTTTTGATCTTCGATTGATTTCCGCAGTTTTTCAATTGCCGCTTTTTCCTCATCAATGGCAATGGCGGCGGTAAGCTTTTTTATCTCAGTATCATAGTCCCGTATTGTTTTACGGACAATTTTGATTTTTTCCAGAGTCAGGGTATCGTCATTGGTGATGATACGGGCAAACAGCTTTTTCTGCGCCGCCTGCTTTGATTTGGCAGCCGTAAAATCCGCCGCAGTTTCACCAAAACGCCGGGCTATCAGTTTTTGTTCCTCGCGGGCCTTGCCGATGCGTTTATTCAGTTCCTGTATATATTTGACCGGCCCGCCGTGGACGCTAAAGTCACTGCTGATAACGCCCCGTTCTTCCCGCAGCGAGGCAAGTTCACCCTCAATGTTTTTG
>JAISJS010000360.1 GCA_031261385.1 Treponema sp. | reverse complement strand
GGTGTTCCAGCAGCCACGCCTTGTCGAGCCCGTAAATAAGGTAATCGTCTGCGCCGTCGAATGTTTCTTCCCAGCCAAAAAATACGTCGAGTCCTAACCTGTCCCCTTCCTCTTTTGTTTCCTCGTATCCCCGGCAAAATTTGTTTACCCAATCACGCCATGTCAGCCGATAACAGATCGCCGTATTGCCCCGGTAAAAATGATCGGTTACGATGATCCCGGAATACCCCAGATCGATATACCGGCTGATATATTCAGAACCCAGAGAAACGCCGCAGGCGCTTGAGAGCGCGGTATGCAGATGGGTTTCGTACAGATACGGCATCGCTTTTATCCTATTTCTTTAATTTCATACAATAAGTATACTATAAAGCCGATTTTTTGAAAACAGCCCGGCTTTAGCCCGGCTTTGCCTATATTTCCTTGCCCAAACGCGTTAAAAGGTGCTATACTCTGGAAGTACGGAAGATAGTAAAAAAACGGAGAAATCATTGGCACGGGAAGGAAAAATCAACCGCTCGGTAGGCCTGCGGCTGACGGTTTTAATCATCCTTATGATTGCGGCAATCAGCGGTGTGATGATGATAACCGGTTATTCAATTTTTAAAAATTCCACCGAACAGTATTATATTGAAATGGGGGAAATGCTCGCCAACATCGCCATCAGGGTAATTGACGCCGATGCGGTGGATTCCTGGCTTGAGACCCGTACCATAGATGAAGCCTACAAGAACACCATGCATTTGCTGCAGAACATCCGCGGGAATAAAGTAAAAAATCTTTATGCGTATCAGGCGGGCGATGATGGCAGCTATTTTTTATTCGATGCCGCTCTGGATGATGAGGATCCCCTGGAACTGGGATACCTTGATCCCTTCGACCCGAATTATCCCGAATTCAGGCGGCAGGTGCTTGCCGGCGGAAAAGTTGATCCGGTGATCGGTATGACCGAGTATGGCTGGATTATCAACGTAAATGTGCCGTTTTATGGCAGCGACGGCAGCACAAAAGGCTATGTGGGCGTAGATTTTTCCATGGATACGGTGATGGCAGAACGTATGGCCTATCTCCGGAATTTGGCAATTATTATGCTGACAATCACGGCGGCTTTGGCGGCCCTGTATCTTTTTATTATCCGTAAAACCATTATCCTTCCGGTTGATATTATGGCAAAAGCAGCGGACAGCTTTCTTGTCAAAGAGGCGGCAGGCAGGGAATCAGTCGGCAGTTCCGATATTTTGTCCATGGAAATCAATACCAATGATGAGCTGCAAAGCCTTGCCGAAGCCATGAAATCCATGGTCCGGAAGATTAACGAATACCTCGCCAACTTGAACATTGCCACCAAAAATGCCCTTCAAAGTGAGAACGCAAACATAGCAAAGGGCGAGTTCCTCTCCAAAATGAGCCACGAAATGCGCACCCCGCTGAACGCAATTATCGGCCTTTCTGAACTTGAACTTGGTTCCGAAGAGCTGCAGGGAGACAGCTACAACAATGTCGAAAAAATATATGTTTCGGGCATGACCCTCCTTGGCATTATCAACGACATTCTGGATATTTCCAAAATTGAATCCGGCAAGTTTACCCTGGCGCCGGCAAATTATGAGCTTCCAAGCCTTATCAACGATACGGTTACCCAGAACATGGTCCGCATCGGTTCCCGGCCCGTCGAATTTAAACTCCATATTGATGAAACCCTTCCCTTCTGCGTCAACGGGGATGAGCTACGGGTCAGGCAGATTTTCAATAACCTCCTGAGCAATGCGTTTAAGTATACCCAGGAAGGATCGGTGGACTGGTATCTTTCCGGTGAAATTGACGGAGACAGTGTCTGGCTTACCAGCCGTGTTCAGGATACGGGAATCGGCATACGGAAAGAAGACATCAAGCGGCTCTTTACTGACTATAATCAGGTCGATCTTGAAAGCAACCGCAGGATTGAAGGGACGGGTTTAGGCCTTTCCATCACAAAAAATTTGGTAGAACTCATGGACGGGGAAATCAGCGTGGAAAGCGTGTACGAAAAGGGCAGCGTCTTTTCCATCAGGATACGCCAGCGCTATATAAATGACATGGTTATCGGCGGCGAGATTCTCAGGAATCTCTCGGAATTTCATTACACCGCCGATCGCCGTTCCAAAAAAATCAATCTGGTACGGGCCTATCTTCCCTATGCGCACGTTTTGGTGGTGGACGATGTGCAGACCAATCTTGATGTAGCCAAGGGCATGATGAAGCCCTACGGCATGATCGTGGACTGTGTGAATTCCGGACAGAAGGCAATCGACATTATCCGGGAAGGTTCCCGCGAAGGGGGCAAAAAATACAATGCTGTCTTTATGGACCATATGATGCCGGAAATAGATGGCTTTGAAGCGGTCAGGATTATCCGCAATGAGATTGCAGGTGAATATGCAAAGACCGTTCCGATTATCGCCCTTACCGCCAACGCAATCCTCGGCAACGAAGAGCGCTTTTTAAAGAACGGCTTCCAGGCATTTCTTTCCAAGCCTATTGATATCATCCGGCTGGATAAAATTATCAACCAGTATGTGCGGGACAGAAAACTGGAACGGGAATTAGCCCTTCCCGAAAAAATTCCGGACTCAGGCGGGGAGCCCCGAACCGGGACAGCGGACGGCCTGTTTGAAGGAAAAACTGTTGCGGGGATCGACTTTAGCACAGGCCTCAGCCGTTTCAGCAATGACGGAGAAACGTACCTGGATATACTGAACTCTTATCTTTCCCAGATCAGGGCGGCGCCTGACAAGATACGGACCTGTACCGCTGCGGGCATTCAGGATTACCGAACCCTCATGCACAGCCTTAAAGGTACCAGTTACGCCATCGGCGCCAAAGCCATCGGGAAGCTGACAGAAGAACTGGAATATGCCGCCGCTGACGGCGACCTTGCGTTTATCAATATCCGCAGCAGGGAACTTGCCGAATCCCTTGAAAAACTTGGGCAAAGCCTTGCTGATTTTCTTGAAACAACCAAAATTGAGAACAGGAAGCCGGTACAGAGCGCCCCTGATCCGGCCCTGCTTGCAAAAGTGCTTGAGGCCAGCATCCGGTATGACATGGGGCAGCTTGACGCTGCCATGGAAGAACTGGAACAGTACGACTATGAAACCCAATCCGATCTGATCGAATGGCTGCGAAAACAAGCCGATAAATCCGAACTGGACAGAATCCGGGACCGTTTGTCAAAAAAGTAGTACCCGGCGTGTTGCCACATTGTGCAAAAATATGGTACATTTTTGTATTGATATGTCGACCCGTATACGTTTAATCCTTACATTTTCTATATGCCTTAGTCTCGCTTACGGCAGTATTGCCATCATAATCTTTTCATCAAACAGAAAAACCGCAGGGGACCGGTTTAACGCCCTTGCATTAAGCCAGTTGGAACGGGTTGAAGAGCGGATTCAAACCTTTCTGGAACCCGGCGAACTGTCCGCCAAATACCTTGCAGAGCTGGATTTGGTGCGCGCTTCCCGGGGCCGCCTGACCAGCTACCTGGATACTGCCGAACAGACTACCCTCTGGTATGCCAACCATTCCCCGTATGAGCAGCGTATTTACGATGAATTTATCCGGGTGTATAATTCCAATGCCAATTTCGACCTGGTGTTCATGGCAAACGATGACGGTCAGTACGCCCAGGCGCCGGAGGGGCGGTACAAAAATCCCGGTTATGATCCCCGCCTCCGTCCCTGGTATCTTGAAGCCATACAGAGTGAAAATGAAATAACCGTATCTTCGCCCTATTTCGCCTCTTCCGGCGACAAGCTTATCATGAGCATCGTAGTCAAAACCTATGATTTGGAAGGCACGCCCCTGGGTTTTTTGGGAATAGACTACAACCTGGAAAAATTAATGAATGATCTGAGTACACGGCGGATAATGAATACCGGATATTTCGGTACTGTTGACCGGAACGGGCGTGTACTTACCAACGGGCTGTACCCCGAACTGGTGACCGCACACCCGGAGGATCGCCCGCCAATGTTTGACCGTATAGTCGATGGTCCTGACGGCGTTTTTATCGGGCCCGGAGTCGGAGGATTCCGGAGGCACATTGTCTCTCACTCCATCAGTGACATAGGCTGGAAACTTTTGGTAATTTTTGATGAAAGGGAAGTCCTTGCATCGTCCTATGGGCTTCTGCGTACCATACTAACCACTTCGGGAATAGTGTTTCTGCTTGCCCTTGTCATAATGTCCGTTCTTTCCCGGAGCATTGTGCATCCTCTGGAGGAGCTTATCGAAGCCTCCGGCCTGATTTCCTCCGGGGAATATGAAACGCAGGAATCGGTGCGCGAAAGTTTAATGAAAAAACTTAAAGTTACCGGAAGCGGCGAAAGCCGAAAACTGGCGAACGCCCTGCGATCCATGCTCACAACTATGGAAGACAGGATCGACGCTGCTCAAGCGGCTAATGCGGCAAAGGGCGAATTTCTCTCCAAAATGAGCCACGAAATGCGCACCCCGCTGAACGCAATTATCGGCCTTTCCGAACTTGAACTTGGCTCCGAAGAACTGCCGGAAAACAGCCACAACAATGTCGAAAAAATCTATGTTTCGGGCATGACCCTCCTTGGCATTATCAACGACATTCTGGATATTTCCAAAATCGACTCGGGGAATTTTACCCTGGTTCCGGCGGAATATGAGCTCCCCAGCCTTATTAGCGATACGGCAATTCAGAACATGGTCCGCATCGGTTCCCGGCCCATCGAATTTAAACTCCATATCGAAGAAACCCTTCCCTTCAGGCTCATCGGGGATGAACTGCGGGTCAAGCAGATTTTCAATAACCTCCTGAGCAATGCCTTTAAGTATACCCAGGAAGGATCGGTGGATTGGTATATTTCCGGTGAAACTGACGGGGACAGTGTCTGGCTCAGCTGCCGCATTCAGGACACGGGTATCGGCATACGGAAAAAAGATATAGCAAAACTTTTTACAGAATATAACCAGGTGAGCGTCAAAAGCAGCAACAGGGTTGACGGAACGGGGCTTGGTCTTTCCATCACAAAAAATTTAGTGGAACGCATGGACGGCGCCATCAACGTGGAAAGTGAATACGGAAAGGGCAGTGCCTTCTCCTTCAGGATACGCCAGAAGTATGTAAATGACCAGGTTATCGGCAGTGATGTTCTTAAAAATCTTTCAGAATTCCATTACACTGCCGACCGGCGTTCAAGAAAAAGGGATCTGGTCC
>JAISJS010000355.1 GCA_031261385.1 Treponema sp. | reverse complement strand
TTGTTGCCGATTATGGAGACAACATCGCCCGCCTGTACCGGGCCCAGCTCCGCGAAATCGAAAATACGGTCCTGAATACCGGAAAATGAAAATCTCCTTTGCCGGCGCGACAGTTTTTTTCTTCTCACTTGCCGCCCTGATTTTTTCCGTTACGTTAAATTCCTGCGCCAGCGCAGGCGCGGTAAGCGCGGAAGAATATTTTTCCCTTGGAATGGCGTATTACGATCTGGGAAAATTTGATGAGGCTGAAAAGTGGCTTAACCGGGCAAAGATGACCGATAAAACCAAATCCGCTTCCGAATATAATCTGGGGCGCATAGCGTTTGAAGCCGGACGCTACAGTGATGCGGCAAATCATTTTGAAAGTATCCTTAAAACCGATCCAGAAAATGTTATGGCGATTAAAGCCGCCGCCTATACCCGTATCAAGACAGGGGAAATTGAAAAGGCGGAGGCGCTTTACAAACGGGTTTTGAAACTGGTGCCCGAAAGCGCCGATGACGGCTATAACTATGCCCTGGTGCTTTATGCGATGGAAAAATACGAAGAAACAGAAAAAGTCATAAAAGAACATGAATTTGCCCTTTTGGAAAATAATGATGTACTGCTCCTTCTGGCCCGCTCCCAGAACGCCCAAAACAAGGTTGAAGCTATTGATACCTATGATAAATGGCTGGTCAACAACACCGATTCAAAAGTGCGCTACGAGTATGCCCGGGCGCTGGAGAAAGGGGAATTTTATGCCCGGGCGCTTGAGGAAAACAGGACACTTATCAAAGACCTTTCCAAGGACAGCGAAGATCCAAAACTGTATGATGTCCGCTTTACCATTGCACGCCTGCTCCTTACCGCCGACAGCAAAAGTGATGACGGGATAACGGAGATGGAAACTGCCGTGTCCGAAGGGTATACCGACACGGAAGCGCTGGAAGAATTGCTCAAGGATGAAAAGATCAGTGCGGCGAACAAAGACGGCCTTAAAAATATTATTGACGGCATAAAGCGCAATGCGGCACAAAAAGAGGAAGCGGAAAAGGCTGCCGCCTCAGAGGCTGAGAACGCAAAAAAGGCCGGCAAAAATGCCATAACCGCCGATGAGGCGCCGGAAAACGGGATCGATCTAGAAACTGACGTTAAGGGTGGTTCCGGCAGTTCCGATGAATGACAATACTTTGGTTTGCTGATTCTGTGTGCAGCTTAATTTTGCAAATACTGAAAAATTAAGCCTTCCCAAAATGTGGATGAATGACTCATGCCCCGCTGTTATGCTCCACTGCAAATAATCTCCGGAAAAGTCAAAGACCGTTTCGAGGGTTTCCTTGCGGAACTGCTCATAGTTTGCGTTGAGCAGTTCTGAAAGGGCAAGCCAGGAACTCTGGCTCTGCGCCGCCCGGGCAATCATCCCGTAAAACATACTCAGGAGGCTTCGTTTTGTCGGGGCCCGCCATTCAAGCGTGAGGCTTTCAAGCCATCCTTCCGCTGCGGCAGTTATTGTATTGATAAAATCAAGTTCCGATCCGGCAAACCCGCGAAAGTACCCGGAAAAACCTGACTGGATGCGCCAGGACGGATCTTCTCCGCGGGGGAGGGCGGCGGAACCGTCAAGGGCATGGGTAAATTCATCACTCTGGTAAAACGAAAAAACCGGCATGGCCCCAAAAGCGCCGAACATATTTATTGCGGAAAACCCCAGGTTCCCGTTGATGGTAAGCATATCAAGGGGTACATCAAGTTTTTGTTCCAAAACCCTGCCGACCTGCGCCCCCGTCGACGAAGGAATAAAAAAGGCTCTGATATCGTAGTACTGGGGAAGAAGCAAAGTAAACCCTGCGCGGTCATTAAAGGCTGAGTATTCGGCAAGGAGTGCAGAGGGAGAATTTTCAAGCCCTGCTTGTAATACGCTTCCCATATCCTGCGCGAAAAGTGAATACAGCGGCGCCTGGCCCCAGAGGGACAGGGAATCTGCTATGCCTTGGACAAACTTGCCTCCGTCCTCAAGGGCATCGATCCCTGAAAACAGCAGATTCTGCTTAAAGCCCCGTTCCCCCTGCAAAACAAGGCGGTATGCGCCGATAGTGACGGGAATATCCAGATGAACGGCGCTTGCGGATTGAGTAGTGTTGTTTGGTTTTGAAAATACCGCGCTCCCCTCGACGGAAAGGTCAGCTCCCACCGGTGTTGTTGTTTCGCTTATTTTGACCAGGGCCCGTATATTCCGCCGCGCCGCACGATCTCCAAGGTCGGGGATCATCGGCGCCCAGGTCTGTACCCAGCCTTCACCGTAAGTATCCCATTCGGAGGGGGCGGCGGTATTTTCGATCCAGGCGGCGGCGGCGTTTATTGAGAGGGAAGGAATGTATTTATTGGGAGGCGCAAAACCCACTGAGACGTCCCACATCCGTTCAAACTTTTCATTTTCGTAAAAGGCCTCCGCCGAAAAATGTACGGGAAACATCCCCGAAAGTTCCATACCAAAACGGTGATCCAGCGATTTGTCACGGGGGGCGGAAGAAAATGATTCCCGGAAAGAGAACGGCCCCCAGGCCCGCCTGATGCCGTGACCGCCGTCCCAGTAAAATCCGTCATCAACTGCCGTAAATGAAAAATTACCCTGGAGCTGTGCGCCCAAAACGCTGATCTCCGCGATGGTTCTGCCGGCCACACCGGCAGAACCATCGGACTGTTCAATAAAGGGATCCCCGCGGATTTCCGATTCCATTGCGGTGGAAGCCCGCAAGTTTTCAATGATTGGTTTCCCCTTAACCGAGACCAGGGCGCCGGGCCGGTTATATTCAACACTGCCCCCTCCGTTCAGCCGGTAGTTGGGGGCGCTTTCATCGAGGAGGACTTCATCAAAAAAAAAGCGGCCCGGTTCAAGGGTCGATCCCGGAGGGGGAACGGCAAACACGGCAAGGTATGCGGATTTCCCTGTTTCATTCCCGATTGTTTCTGAAGCGCTGCGGATTTGCGGCCGGTATTTCAGCCGCCCGCCGGCCTGCCTCCCGTCCACCCAAATTCCGGTATCGGTTCCCCGGTAACGGATATCCACCCGCGACCACTTTTCCGGGTTTAATTCCGCAAGCGGTATTTCCGCGTCAAGGGTGATTTCATCATCATTGTCCAATGATGAGGGCCCCCGCGCAAGGATAAAACGCAAAATGCCGTCAGAAAACCCCTCAGGAGTATCCGGGGTACTGGTATCTTTTGCCGGGCCTTTGACAAAGAAACTTAAACTTCGGTAATTGGAAAGGGGGAGGGCGCCGATTCTGCCGTCCGCCCCGGCGCCGCGTACCGGCGTATCCCATTTAACTTCCAAAACCCGCTGGGGACTGCCTGCCGAATGCAGGCGGCTTACCACATCGCCGTATCTGTCCTGAAGCCGGTTGGTCCCCGTCTCATACGTCTCCACCGCCTGCACCCGGCCTGCGCCTCCCGTTTCTCCGGGTCCGATAACGGCAGTTCCGTCTACGGTGACGGGCCTCCACCCCACGCCCCGCACAATAGGCGGCGCCAATAAAATCCGCCCGCTGATCGTCTGTACGCCTGAATGGACTGCCATAAGCCGCATATATTTTGCGTCCCGGAGTTTTCGCCGGTCGGCGTCGGTAAGCATGATCCGCGCAAGCCTGCTCTCCCGTCCAAAGGCCGCAGGGTTGTTACTGTTGTTGATGGGATCGCTTGCCGTAGAAACCGGCGGGTAAATCTGTTTTGCCATGATAAGGGCGGGGTTTTCGGAAAAGCCCCGATCCTCATCCGATAATGCGCCGATCTGGAGCAGCAGGGTAAAATCCGGCGGGGGATCGGCGTTAAAATCATAAAATCTGAACGGTATCTCGATTTCCCGTGCCTGTTCCATGAGGGCGCCGTCATCCCCAAGGGCAAGCTCAAATCCCGTCCAGACGTTTGCCGCGTCAAGCTCAAATTCCGCAGCAAGCACATTGGCCTGCGTGGTAAGGCTTGAATCCCGCGCCGGATACGGGCCGCTTTGTCCCGGTACAAGGCTTGCCCCGCTCCAGTCTATTTCCATGAAGCCGGAATTTGCCAATGCGCCGGTATCCCGGTAATTCCGGTACGAGAGCGGAGAACGGTTATCAAGCGTCAAATTGCTATCCGGCGCTTCTGAAATGAAAGAATTTTCCCGGGAAAGGCCCAGGCTTATCTCGTTGCCTTCCATTCCGGCGGCCCGGTAAAGTCCTGCGGTATCAGGCTGTTCAAACCCAAGCCCCAGGGTAAGTCCTGCTTTCAGCCGGTCATAATCCCAGGCGGCTTTTGCCCCAAGGCCCACCGTACCGGGGTTGGACACTCCCTCCTCTGAATACGAATCCGCAGTGACATTCCAGCGCAGGCCCAATGCCAGGGAGGAGCTGAACGGACCGTCCGGGTTGTACACGGCCCCGATCCCGGCGGCAAGGCTCCCGAACCGTGTCTCATCGCTTCGTTTAAGGTAGGTGATGCGGATTACCTCGTTAAAACCTGCCGGGCTTTCCAGCGTGACATTCCCGCTTGCCGTATCATAATTGATCCTTGGATCGACAATGCCGGACCGGTATACCTGCACCGAACCGGGAACTACATCGGTACCGATGGAATATGCGCCGCTGCCGCCGTAATTGGTAAAGCGCAGCGTGATATCCCCGGTAAACGTCCCCGATCCCGGCAGGTATATTTCGGGGTACTCTGCAGCCAGGGGCCACAACGCCTCCGGGCTGCGCGGGTCACGGGAAGTATTGGTATTGATTATTTCGTAAAACCCGCGCCGTGTTTCCAAAACCGCATACAGCGGAATATCTGAGGAAACGGCGCTGTCCTCCAGCGGCAGGGCTTCAAACCCTGCAATCCGTTCCCCGTTGGACAATTTTACCAGAAAAGCGCCGGAGGACATACTTGAAGGGGCTTCGTATCTGCTTAACCGTTCAAACGGGGAAAAACTCCCCCCTTCACGAAGTACGAGGGCGGGGACACCGTTGATGACGACCGAACCGGGAACATTGGCCTGGGTTCCCAATGCGGCGGTGTTCTGCCCCGGCTGGGGGTAGGCGCTTATATCGATCTCCTGACCAAACCACCTGCTGATTTCACCGAGGAACCCGCTGCCGCTGCCGGGAATTACTTCTCCGCCGGGGCTCAAAGGGGTATCATAGGCGCCGATGGAATCCTCCCAGGGTTTGCCGGGATTAAGGGCGCTGTTCTTCCGGTAGGAGACCGCCGCCATACCCGGCGGCCGTATATTTAGTTCTATCACCCCCGACGCTGCCCCCGCGGCGAATTCGCTCGGAAGGGCTGTCCGCCAGCGTCTGCCCCCGGTGTCCCTGAGATCGCCGTCTTTATCCTCAAGGTACACCACCGGAACCGTATCGATGCTGCTGTCGGGAAGCACAAAGGACAGGCCGCGGAGAGGATAATCCGGGGAAACATGGGCATAGGTCCGCTCACGATCTCCGACGAAGATCCGCTCTTCACGGGCGGCGGCGTCATAGCGGAACAGGGCGTGTAGTTGAAGCGGCCCGCCGCCGAATTTGCCGTAGACACCGAAAGAGGACGGGGAATCCCCCCCAAGGTCCAGATACGGAAAAACCGGGAAATCAAGCCCGGTGTTTCCGACTCCCGCGTACTGTATCGCCTCACCGCTAAACCCCTGGTAGCCTGCCCGGTAGGTGTTGATATCATAATCATCAAGAAAATTGGCTTCCAGGAACCAGCGGTCACGGACCCAAAGGGACAGGGTCATATCCGCCTCCTGGGTAAAAAGTACCGGCGAATCGGGAGAAGTCCCCTGGGTTCCGTACGGGGTAAAAGCGACGCCGTAGTTGCCCTGCAAAGTCCCTTTCCAATAACCTGACATGAAAAGAGAAACTGCCGAATCTCCAAGCGTAAGGGAAATAAGTTCCTGCTTTGCCTCTCCCTCTATCCTGCTGCGGAGTTCCTCAACATCCAATATTGCACCGGTTTCATCCTCTGCAAAAAGGATGAACGGAATGAGAATGAAAAAGAAAAAACAAAACATGAGCCGGTATGGACTTCGCAAAGCATACATTTATGGTGTATAGTATAGTTATATTTCGCCCGGCGTGAAAGTATGAGGGGTGGTTTTTCATGATTGTTTCCATGATTCAGATGATCTTTGAGATCCCCGATGTGGACAGCATTAAAGCCAAACGCCAAATTATCAGGTCCGTTAAGGATAAATTACAGCGCCGCTTCCATATGAGCGCCGCCGAAGTTGACCTGCAGGACTCCCTGTCCTTTGCACAAATCGGCGGGGCGCTGGTATCAAATTCCCGAAGCTTCGGCGAAACGGTTTTACAGAAGGCTTTTGAGATGATAGAAAAGGAAACGCCCGTCCGTATACAGGACGTGCGCATACATTCGGAAGAATTTTAAGAGGAGTTATCATGTTTCAACGGCGTTCGCTTATTTTAATGGTACTCCCCTGCGTTTTTATTCTCAATTCCTGTATGGCGGTTAAAGCCGGTATCACCGTACGCCGTAATGGTTCAGGCAGAATACAGCTTGAGTACCGTGTCTCCCGTATTGCCGAGTCACTGGGCCGACTTGACGGCAACGAAAGCCGGCATACCGTTCCGGCGGGCAGGGCAGATTTTAACCGTACGCTGAACAGGCTTCCCGGTCTCCGCCTTATCTCCTTTTCGGAAAAACAAACTGAAAAAGATATTATCAACCGGGTGGAAATTGAATTTGACGCACTTGAGTCCCTCCTTCCCTTTCTTGACGCAGGCGGAAAGGCCCGCCTCGCGCATGATCAGGGAAAGAACCGCCTCTCCGTTATCCTGACCGAAGGTTTTACTGAACGGGACGGGGACCTTGCCGCCCTGGTGCAAAAAGTTTCGGAAGGGTATGAAGTTGCAATAAGTTTTAGCGCGCCGGATGGGGCTGAGCTTTTTTTGACAAACGGCAAAGGAGAAGCCGCTGAAAAAATCATCGGGGCAAAAACAAGCAGTTCCGGAAAAACGGTTTCTGTTTTGATAACTACCGCAGAACTCCTGTCGGCAGAAGATGGCCTGGGCCTGCAATTTGTTTGGTAAAAGTTTTTTTGCGGTTCAATATTTTTTCTTTGTGGTTTTTTGTGCTAAAAAAATCAGGGCGGCAATTAACAGAACCAGTGCACAAAACAATGCCGCAAAAAGACCTGCCAGTTTCAGCAAAAGAAATACCGGCAGAAAAAAGGCGGGGATAACCCAAAAAAACGTCAGCATGAAACGGGAACTTTTTGGCGGCGGGCGGTGCAGGCCGATGAAAATCACAAAACTTAAAATATAGAAAGATGCAATAAAAAGCAGTAAAAGTACAAGAACGTATTCTGAAATAACTACTGCATTATTCGGAAACGGCAGAACAACATAGTTGGTATCAATAAGCCCGTCCGTTTGCTCATCGTCAAATTCTGAAAAAAGCATATCTTCTTCAATTTCCGTTTCAATTTCCATGGGCGCGGCGGTTTCTTCGCCGGTAATCAGGATCATTTCCGCTTTGGGGGAACAAGAACAAAAAAGCAAAAAAAGCATGAAAATGCAGTACCATTTCATTCGATCCATGATAGACTATCATAACATGAAATCAAATAATGTTCTAATCATCGGCGCAGGGATTGCAGGGCTTACCGCGGGTATTTATGCCCAAAAAAGCGGCTTTAATGTAACGATTTACGAATCTCACCACATAAGCGGCGGCAACTGCACCAGTTGGCGGCGTAAGGGCTATCTTTTTGAGGGCGGGCTGCACTGGCTTACCGGTTCCAGCACGGACCAGATGCTCAACAAGGTGTGGCGTGAAACCGGCGTACTTACCGATGGAAAGCGTATCACCCATACCGATCCCTTTCTGGTGTGCGATTGGCAGGGACAGCAGATTTGCCTATATCGGGATGTTATGAAACTGGCTGCTCATTTTAACGCCGTGTCGCCGGAAGACAAACCGCGTATCAGGGCGCTCTGCCGGGATATTGTCCGCTTTACCGGTTTTAATATACCGGTGATGGATATCGGCGGACTTAAAGTTGAAAAAAAAGCCCCGATAACAATCGGCAAAATATTTACCATGCTGCCTTCTCTTTTGCGTATCGGCGCTTTAAGCAAATTGACGGTCGCAGAGTATGCCGCACGGTTTAAGCATCCGGCAATCAGGCTCCTCTTGTCTTCAGTGATAACTCCGGAATTTGATGCGGTATCCCTTTTGGCAACCCTTGGCTGTTTTGCTTCAGGTGACGGCGGATATATTGAAGGCGGTTCTCTTGCACTGGCGGCAAATATGGCAAAATGTTTTGAAGATCTGGGGGGCCGTATCTGCTGCGGCAAAAAAGCGGAAAAGGTGCAGGTTAAAGACGGCAAAGCCTGCGGCCTTATCGTCGGCGGCATGGAGATCCCGGGCGACGCAGTTATTGCAGCCTCGGATACGCTTGCGGCAATTGACAATCTGTTTGATCCGCCTCTCCGTGAAAAGTGGACGCTTGCCATGCGGGCAAATACAAATCAGCGCGGAGCGCTGCTCATGTGTACGTTTATCGGTATTGGCGTAGAAACCGATCTGTCGGGCAGTCCTGAACATGCCGTGTTTACGGTAAAAAATCCCTTTGAATACGCGGGAAAGAATATTACCGAGCTGGGGTACAAGCACTATGCAGAATTTTCAGGTTATGCGCCAAAGGGGTGTACCGCCATTACCATAATATTAATCGGCGACACGTACGATTACTGGAAACAGGCCCGTGAACAGGGACACTACGATAAATGTAAGAAAGAATTGATTGACCACATCCTTACGGCATTGGAAGAACAACTACCCGCTATAAAGGGGAAAGCTGCCGTATGGGATATCGCAACGCCTTTGACCTATGAACGCTATTGCGGAACCTTTCACGGATCGTGGATGACCGTAACCCCGCCGGGTGCAAAACGGCTTACCTATGCCTACAAGAGCCGGCAGATTGGAAACCTGTACTTTGCCGGACAGCGCATTATGCCGCCGGGAGGGACGCCGGTAGCGGTTTCTACAGGGCGCACGGCGGCGCAGTACCTGTGCAGGGATTTTGGAGTTGTATTTAAATCGTAAAGGATGTATCTTTTAAGATAACAAGCGATGAAAAAAACCATATATTTTGTAATTTTTCTTTTTGCGGCAATCCCGCTTTTTTTCTCCTGTTCACGGTCGGAGCCAAAGATAAACTACGGCTTTATCGGACTTAATTATTATCAGAGCAGGGAACGGCCGGAAGAGCGATTCTCCTTTTTTATCATTCCGGAAGATGACGACGGTCTTGAAAATATCGCCGAATTGTACCTTTACCACGACAAGGAGCAGCTCCGGTGGATCATCCTTCCCGAAGACTGGGTAAGCCTTGAACAGGACGGGAAAACATGGATTGGCAGCAGGGCCCTCGCTGCGGGTGAAGCAGAAAGCCTTCCCCGGGGCCTTTTCCGCGCAGTATTGGTAAACAAGGGCGGTGAAAAATCCGAGCGGACCTTTACCTTTGATGCGCCGGAGGAGAGCCGTTTTCCGTTTCCCACCGTGTCGGTGGAAAACGGCGAATACCGGGTTGCCTCAAATTACCCCCGGAACCACTTTATCTGCTATGATCAACACGGCAATATTGTAAAAACTTTGGCACTTTCATCTCTTTCAGGTCTAATTGCGGAACTGGATATTCCCATGGACGTCAGAACCGTAGCGCTCTGGGCCGAGGACCCCGACTATTTTACCTCAGCCTTAACCGATGTGGTCCAGTTCCGCTGAAATACAGGATGAACAATGTGGATGAAAAAGGCATAATCGAACCGCATATTAAAAGTTATGTCCTGCGCGCAGGGCGCATGAGCGATGCACAGCGCCGCTCCTACGAAAATTTTTCGCCCCAATTTTGTATTCCCTTTCAAAATGATCCGCTGGATTACAAAACGGCGTTTGGCAATGAGAATACCGTTACCGTGGAAATAGGATTTGGTATGGGGGTTGCCACGGCGATCATCGCCGAACAAAATCCCGGAAAAAATTACCTGTGTCTTGAGGTGCACCGTCCGGGAATCGGGCGGCTCCTTTGGGAAATCGAAAACCGGCGCCTTGCCAATATCCGCATAATCGAACATGATGCGGCGGAAGTTTTTGAAAAAATGATCCGGAAAAATTCTGCTGCGGCCCTTCATATTTTCTTTCCCGATCCCTGGCCAAAGAAGCGGCACCATAAACGACGGCTTATCAAACGGCCCTTCACCGATGTGCTTGCCGCATCCCTTAAATCAGGCGCGTATTTATACATGGTTACCGACTGGGAAAATTACGGGGAATGGGCCCTGGAAGAATTATCAAATACCATAGGCCTTAAAAATCAGTATGACGGATTTGCCCCGCGGCAGGACTGGCGGCCCCAAACAAAATTTGAAAAGAAGGGGCTTGCAAAAAATCACCGGGTGAATGAACTTTATTTTATAAAAACAGACGGGGAATAGATAATGAAAAAAAATGACGGGCGCAGCGCTGCCCTGGAACATTTGATCGTCAAATATCAAAAATCGTATTATGACGGGGAGGCGGAAATTTCCGACGGGGAATTTGATCTGCTCTGGGATGAATTACAGCAATTAAAGCCCGACAGCCCGGTTTTAAAAAAAGTCGGGGCGGGAAGTGATGCACTAACAGCCGGTGCAGGC
>JAISJS010000038.1 GCA_031261385.1 Treponema sp. | reverse complement strand
AGGTAACCGCCGGGGAGTATTTCAATTTGAATCCGAAGGGATACAAAGGTTTTTAGAGGAAGCCCAGCCGGATTGTATTGAAGACCTTATGGCTCTAAACGCCATGTATAGACCGGGGCCTATGGATAATATTCCCCAATTCATTGATGCCAAGTTAGGCCGCCGTCCCATTTTATATCCCGATCCTTGCCTGGAGGATATTCTCAAAGAAACCTATGGCGTCATTGTTTATCAGGAACAGGTCATGCAGATAGTGAACAAGGTTGCCGGTTACAGCCTGGGGCAGGCGGACGTACTCCGCAGGGCTATGGGAAAGTATGGATCAAGGAAAAAAACAGAAATTGTACAGGACGAGAAAAAGAAATTTATTGCGGAAGCCCTTGTCAATGGTTTCACAGGAAATGTTGCCGATCGTATTTTCGATCTGCTTATTTCCTCTGCCGGTTATTCCTTCCTTAAAGCTCATGCTGCATCTTATGCCCTTATTTCGTACCAGACTGCCTACCTCAAGGCAAATTTTCAGGATGAATTCAACAAGGTTTTTATGGATGATAGAGGGTATTAAGATGACAAATGACAGAATACCGCTGCATAATGATGAGGCTGAACAAGCGGTTCTTGGCGCTTCATTGTTCGACAATGATGCCATAATTACCGCCATGCAGTATCTGCACATCAATGATTTCTCTTCCCGGGCAAACAGGCTGATCTTCGAAGCCATTATCCGCCTGTTTAACAGGGGTTATCGGGAAACTTGCAAGAAGCTATACTTTTTATTTTGGGGCATAAAAGCCCTAGTAATACCGCTCGGAAAGCTCACTAGATGCCGCGCAAGCGGCTACATCGCAGGGGCGCATGGTACTTAAAACAGAATTGATACGCCGTCCGTTTTCGGGTAGGCTATTTCTTTATACAGTAAGCAATTAGTCTTTGGAGGTGGTCGGAATTGAACCGGCGACCTTTTGAATGCCATTCAAACGCTCTAGCCAACTGAGCTACACCCCCAGAAGTGAGTTTAAACTATACCCTGCGGACGGATTTATGTCAACGGCACGCATTGCCTAAATAGCAATTCCAAATTCAAGAAAGAATACAAACCGCGAAGTCGAAGAAGTCGAAAAAGGAAGGAAATTTTCTTATTCTTTCTTTAACTTATTCAACTTATTCGACTTTGCGGTTAAATTTCTTCCGATTTTTTCCTCATTTGGAATTACTGTTGGCTAAACCATGGGGCACAGGTCAAACCAGCGCTGGCCGAAGGTTTCCATCCACCGTTCCGACTGGACGGGACCCATGGCGCCGGTTTCGTAAAATTCCGGATCCTGCATAACGCCGGAGTCCCAGGTTTTTTGAACCGGGTCGATAATTCGCCAGGCGGCTTCCACCTCATCGTTGCGGGCAAACAGGGAAGCGTCGCCCTCCAGGGCATCCAGCAGGAGCCGTTCGTAGGAGTCGGGCATTTCGCCCCGGAAACTGTTTTTAAAGTTGAAATTCAATTCCGAATTGCGGATTTTCATGTCGGTATCGGGGATTTTGCTCATAAAGTGGATTTGGATGCCCTCGGCGGGCTGGATTTGCAGCAGGAGACGGTTGCCCTCCGGATCGAAGCCCGGGGTTTTGCCGGCAAAAAGGCTGTGGGGAGGCTGCCGGAAATTGATGACAATTTGGGTGGTTCGGCAGGACATTCCCTTGCCGCTGCGCAGAAATACCGGCACATCCTTCCAGCGCCAGTTATCGATAAAAAGGCGGACAGCCCCATAGGTCGCCGTTTGGCTGCCTTTGGCAACACCCGGCTCATCACGGTAACTGCGGTACTGACCACGGACGGAATTCGCAATCACCTCTTCCTCAGAAAGGGGACGTATCGACTGCAGTACCTTCACCTTTTCATCCCGTATCGCCTTGGCGTCAAAACGGGCAGGGGGCTCCATCGTCGCAAAGGTAAGAATTTGCAGCAGGTGATTCTGGAACATATCCCGCAAAATCCCCGCCGTTTCGTAATAGGGCGCACGGCGGCCTATCAGCACTTCCTCGTTCGCCGTGATCTGGATATTGTCGATATAATTCCGGTTCCAGATAGGTTCAAAAATGGCATTGGCAAAACGCAGCACCAGGACATTGTTAACCGTTTCCTTGCCCAGATAATGATCGATACGGTAAATCTGGGATTCGTCAAAATGGCGGTGTATGCTGTCATTCAATTTTTGAGCGGAGTCCAAATCCGTTCCGAAAGGCTTTTCCACGACAATACGGCGGGAAGCGCCCGGCGATTCAGCCGCCAAGCCTGCTTCCCCCAGCTGCTCTGCTGCGGGCCCATAAAACTGGGGTGCGGTGGCCAGGTAATACAATCGATCTGCAGGGTTAGAATTTTCCAGCGCTTCGAGGCGTGAACCAAGGGCAGCAAAGGAAGCGGCATCCCCGATGTCCCCTGCCTGATAATGGACAAGAGCGGCAAAGGAAGCCCAGGAATCTTCGGTAAAAACGCTTCCCGCAAATTCTTTAGTGGTCTCCGATAATTTGCCGCGCCATTCATCGTCATCCATCACGGTCCGGGAAAAGCCGATGATATTCAGCGGCAGGGGCAGCCGCTTTTTCAAAAACAGGTGATAGAGCGCCGGAATCAGCTTGCGACTGGTTAAATCCCCGGAGGCGCCAAAAATAATTAACGAATGCATGATTTAAACCTCAATCTAAATAGAGTATAGTTTATATAGTAAATATTGTCCAAGCGGAGGCCTTTTATGAATACGTCAAATCAGATTCCCGATGATATCATTTTTCCAAAACCGGTACCGGTAAAATTGACCAGCGCCGAATTTATACGGGCGATACGAGCCTTTTCTGTTCCCTCAAGTCTTACCGCAATGTGGCATCTGGGCCAAAATTCCTGGGTGCTGAAAACTGAAGAAGGACGGGTTATCGCGATTGATCCGTATCTTACCGATTTCTGTGCAGGCGGAAGGACCGGCGTACGCAATGATAAAAGCCGTATACTGCCGGTGTTCATTGAACCCGAAGATTTTGATGTGGATATTATGATCCTTACCCACGGCCACGCCGACCATACCGACCCCTGGACCATTGAACGGTATCCCCGCAAAGCCAATACCCTATTCCTGGCCCCCTGGCAAAGCACCCTTGTTTTAAAAGACGCGGGGGTTCCGGCAAACCGCATTGAACTGATGCATCCCCTGCAAACATGGAAAGAAGAAGGCCTTGAAATTACCGGCTGCTTTGCCGAACCGACCAGCAACGAAGAATTGAATCACATGGGCTTCGCCTTTCGATTTTCCGGCGGACGGGTCTATTACAATTCAGGTGATACGGCAAAAAGCGAACTGCTCTCACACGTCCGCGATTTCGGCGTACACTGGATGAGCATCTGTATAAACGGCGGCTACCACAACCTGAGCCATTGGGAAGCGGCGGAAATCACCGCGCTGATACAGCCAAAAATCGCCATCCCCGCTCATTACGATATGATGCCCCATAACGTTCAGAGTCCCCACATGTTCAAAAAAAGCCTCTCCCTGCTTGCCCCGCAGGTGGAATACCGTAAACTTGATTATTATGAGGCGGCATTGTTTTAATTCCTGACTTTTTTACTCAATTTATTTGGCTTTTTTTCAATTTTTTTGTATGTTTTAACGGTAAGTTGAACGGAAAAAATTGTAAAAGGGGCCAGAAATGTATAATTATGCTTTAAATTCGGTGAATATTGATTCCCGGAATAGCTTTCCCGGTGTTAATGCCGCAAAAACGCCGCTCAGGCAGGAATATTTACTCAAGACAAGTAATGCGGTTGCGGCTTTACTTTTATCCTCAGAGTACAAAGATTTTGATATGGCGGTACAGGAATCGCTGAAAAATCTTGGGCAGAGTGTTAAGGCAGACCGGGCATATATCTGGAAAAATATACCCACTGATGACAGGCTTTGCTGTATTAAACTATTCGACTGGGACAATGATCCCATATTTCAAAACAGCATCCGCGATCCGGACTGTCCTGCGTATGATGATTTTTTGCCAAACTGGCGCGAGTGGCTGAATTATAATTCCTGCATTAATGGCCCGGCCAAAAAGCTGCCCGCCCCTATCGCCCGTTTCTCTGAAGGAAACGGCGCACGGGCAGTTCTCATACTTCCCATTTTTCTCAAGGGAGGATTTTGGGGTTTCATTGGTTTTGATGATCGTACCGGAGAAGGGCTGTTTTTTCCTTTGGAGAAAGAATACCTCCGCGCCGCCGGAATTCTGATTGCCGCCGCCATCGATCATCATAAAATGATAGCGGATCTTATCAAGGCAAAAGAAACCGCTCAGGAGGGCGCCGCCGCCAAAACGGAATTCCTTTCCCGCATGAGCCACGAGCTCCGTACCCCGATGAACGCCATTATCGGGATGAATACTATCGCCCGTAAATCCGGTGATCCTGAAAAGGTTGCCCATTGCCTCAGCCAAATCGACATTTCCTCCCATCAGCTTCTTGGCATCATCAATGATATTTTGGATATGTCAAAAATTGAAGCGAATAAATTCGATATAGAAACACGGGAATTTGATTTTGAAAAAATGCTGGAAAATGTCTACAATGTCATTCATGTCAAAATGGATGAGAAACAGCAAAAATATATTCTGGCACGCAAAGAAAATTTTACCCGTCTTGTTAAAAGTGATGAACTCAGACTTTCTCAGGTGCTGACAAACCTGTTGAACAATGCCGTTAAATTTACTCCGGTCGGAAGATCCATCACCCTGAGTGTTGATTGTGTTCCCGCGGGAAAAAACAATGCCGATGAAGCGATACTTCATGTGGAAGTCCGTGATACGGGCATTGGGATATCGCCGGATCAGCAGGAGCGCCTGTTTAATTCTTTTGAACAGGCCGAGGCAGGTACCACCCGAAAATACGGCGGAACAGGCCTGGGACTGGCGATTTGCAAAAAAATCATCAACCTTATGGGCGGCGACATACGGGTTGAAAGTGAATTGGGCAAGGGCGCCCGGTTCATCTTTGATATACGGATCGCCTGGGGTGATTTTAAAAAACCAGCCGCCGCCGAACCGGATCAAAATGAAGATTTCACCGCCGCTGAATATCAGTGGAACGATAAAACAATTTTGGTTGCGGAGGACATCGAAATTAATCAGGAAATCATTCAGGGAATTCTTGAGGATACGGGGATCGCTATCGAATGTGCGAACAATGGTCTTGAAGCGGTAAAGATGTTTGAACAGAACCGCGGCAGGTACAATTTAATTCTCATGGATATTCAAATGCCGGAAATGAACGGCATTGACGCCGCCGCACAGATTCGTGCCATTGAAAATGGTTTTAAACCTATACCAATAATCGCAATGACAGCCAATGCATTTAGCGACGATGTTCAGCATTGTCTGGACGCAGGGATGAATGCACATCTGGCAAAACCAATTGAGGTAAACAGCTTCTTCAAAGTGCTGACGCAATATCTTAACGGCGCTGGCGAATTATCTCATACAGCAGCACCCCGGCGGCTACCGACACGTTAAGGGAATCAATTTTACCTTTGGAGGGAATTGCCGCAAGGCTGTCGCAGCGTTCGCGGAGAAGCCGGGAAATGCCCCCGCCTTCACTTCCCAGTACCAGGGCAACCCTGCCCCGGAGATCCAGGGTATAGACCGGTTTGCCTGCCATATCGGCGCCGTAGATCCAGAAGCCGGCCTCTTTGAGGTCCTCTGCCGCCCGCACCAGATTCGCCGTCTCGGCGGAAGGTACCCAGGCGGAGGCCCCTGCGGAAGTCTGGGCAACCACCTCGGCGTGTTTTGCGCTGCGCCGGTTCCGGCTTACCACAAGGTCCACTCCAAATTGATCACAGGACCGGAGTATGGCCCCATAGTTATGCGGATCGGTTATTTCATCAAGAATTACCACGAGGGCATCTTTTTTTCCCGATTCATTAAGGCCGGCGATAAAATCCTCAAGAGTAATATCAGCGTAAACGTTTACTGTCTGATCTTCCACTTCAAGGGCGATCCCCCGGTGATCAGGGGCCAGCCGGTCCAGATCAAACGTTCCTGTCCGGTCTACCCGTATTTTATGCTCACCTGCCAAAGCAGCCAGTTCCCGTGCACGGGGACCGGCTTTTGCAACAAGGAGGGGGCCGCACGTTCTCCCCGATTTGATACGTTCTTCTATTGCGTGAAATCCGGTAAGGTACGTCATAATATTTTTATAGGATAACCGATATTTCATGGTTTGACGAGCGTTTATCTGCTCAATCCGGTATGACGGTATAGGCAGCAGTTTCAAATTTGAAGAAATTTAACCACAAACCACACAAACAAAACCAATTTTCTGTTATAATACCCCCAAAGAGGTGAAATCATGAAAATACGTATTCTTTTAGTTTCAGTTGCTCTTTTGGCGCTTTGCGTTATTCCCGGCTTTGCCCAGCAAAAGGCAGGTAGCCCGGCGGATTCCCGAAATCCTGCGGATTTCATAGTGAACCACTATGCGGCGCGCAGCCAATTTGTTGCCGGGGCCATTTCCAGGGCGGACCTGGATACGATCCTTCAGGCGGGAATCAATGCGCCAAGCGCCATGAACCGGCAGCCCTGGCATTTTACCGTGGTGCAAACTCAGGCCCTGGCAAAAAAAATGGTGAACGATATTGATGAAGGCAGTGTCCTCATTATTATTTCTGCGGCAAAGAGTGACAACTCAATCGTTCTGGATTGCGGTCTGGCAACGGAAAGTATCTATCTTGCGGCGCAGGCTTTGGGCTACGGTTCCCGAATCTACACCGGTCCTATAAACAATATCAATAAAAACCTTAAAGCCGATCTTGGCCTCCCCAGGGACTATAGCGCTGTGGCTCTGGTAAGGATAGGCAAAGTAAAAGCAGGGGTTGATGCGGTCAGCGCTGCATCAAAAAGAAGCAAGGTTGAAGACAAGGTAAATTTTAAATAAGACCCAACTCTGAAATGAATTAACCACAAAGGACACAAAGTAACACAAAGGATGAATCAAAACTTCGCGTCCTTCGAATCCTTTGTGGTTATATTCTTTGATTTGGTATTTGGGCTACCACCTGCCGCCGCCGCCGCTGTCACGGCGGGGTTTGTCCATTGCTTCGTTTACTTTGATGGCCCGGCCGTCAAGTTCCTGACCGTTGGTGCCGCTGATAGCGGCCTGGGCCTCCGCATCGGTGCTCATTTCAACAAAGGCAAAGCCCTTGGAATTGCCCGTGTCACGGTCGGTGATGATTTTCACCGATTCTACGGTTCCGAAGGGGGTGAAAAGTGCGCGAAGACTGTCTTCGTAGGTATTGTACGAAAGATTACCTACATAGAGTTTTTTAGCCATTATGGCTTCCTTTGCCCGGTTTTACGGGACTTTTATGTTCCGCTTATCCACGATAAGCGTTGATCCGGGGCAAAGGTGTTAACCGCTGCGGACAGATCAAGCCGGAGAGGACATACCGGTTTTCTTTTTGTGACAGTAGATAATCCTGGTCTTTTGAATGATAACTTTGAAAGGTAGGATCCAAAAACGGCGAAATCTCTAAAAGTACGCGAAAAAGGTAACTGTAACGTCAAAATTCTCCTATTTGTTATAACGCTATCTCATATTTTAAAAACTGTCAAGCGAATATTTGGAGATAATTTATATTATTTTAAATAATCACTCCTTCAAGTGACTATCGCCCTTGCCGATTATCCTTTACGGGAGTAAACTGAAAGCATCAAATAAAAGGACGGCAGATGCAATTCAGATCTACCAGATCGAGTGAACCTTTAGCCTCATTTAAAGACGCGGTACTTAACTGCCTGCCGCCGGAGGGGGGGCTCTATGTTCCCGATCAGGCGATAGATATACGGCAGTCTTTTCTCTATATGGATTCTGATACCACTTATCCCGAATTGGTGGCTACGATTGCGCCGTCCCTGCTTCAGGGAGAGTTGAACCCCTTTTCAGCGTCACGGGTTGCCGAAAGCGCCTTTAATTTTGAGCCGGAGCTGATGCGGCTGGATGAAGAGTTTTCCATTCTCAACCTTTGCAACGGGCCGACGGGGGTTTTTAAGGATTTTGGTATCGCTTTTCTTGCCGCAGTGATGGAAGAATTGCTCAAAAATTCGGGGCAGGCGATGATTCTCTCTGCCGCGCGGGGAGATACCGGGGTCAGCATGGCCCACGCTTTTAATCAGCGGAAAGGCATTTATTCGGTGATGGTGTACCCTTCGGGGCCCATCCGGGGGCTTGACCCTGAGACTTTTGTCCCCAATGGGGGAAATATCATCCCCATACAGGTAAAGGGAACCTTTGACGACTGTCAGCGTATCATCAACGAAACGATAAAGGATGAAGCTTTTGCCGTGCGTTACGGTATTACCAGCGCCAATGCGATCAACCCCGGGCGGCTTTTGCCCCAGACCTTTTATTATCTCTATGCCTTTATCAAGATAAAAAAACAGCTCCGGGGGGACCTGATTTTCAGTGTGCCTTCGGGGAATTTCGGCAATCTTATCGCGGGGCTCTATGCCTGGAAATTCGGTATGCCTGTCAACGGCTTTATCGCCGCGATGAACGCCAACAATGCCTTTGGCGATTTGATTCAGGGCAGGGCGTTTGTTCCCCGTCCGGTGATCGCCACCAATTCTCCGGCCCTGGACGTGAGCATCCCGTCAAATTATGAGCGGCTTATGTCGTTTTACGAGGAAGCCCCTGCGGTAATGCGTAACATGGTCTATCCCGCCTCCATTGATGATAAAACGACGATTCAAACCATGGAAAAGGTCTGGAAAAAATATGGGGTGATTATTGACTCCCAGGCCGCCGTTGCCTTTGC
>JAISJS010000241.1 GCA_031261385.1 Treponema sp. | reverse complement strand
GTTTCCAGGCCCCGGCGGCTGCCGTACTGGCTATACCTATTCCAATTGCAGAACCGGTTGCCGCAACTCCCATAACAAGACCTGCGCCTATCCAACCCAATAATTCCGGTGTCATAAATTACTCCTTTTCATATCAATATCATATTTCTACCGCTTGGTAAATGGTTTATATGCAAGTCCCGACCATGTTAAACCCACATGGCTGGAAAATTCCAAAGTATTCAAACGTGACCCGTGCACCAGCACTGCAAGCACATTTAATACCATATTAAAACTGTGTCCAAAACACAGCAGCACAACACCGGCAAATATCAGCAATTGAGCAATAACCGGCCCTGCGCTGTTTCCCAATATGCCGCTTGCCATGGTGTTTACCGTAACTGCAATTGAAGCGCCGGCAAGCCCTACCGCCCACAGCCTGATGTACGACATAATATCGGAAAAAATATTGGCAATCCCCAAAACTACGGATATAATGTTCTTCACGCTTGATAAAATTGATTGGACAAGGTTCCCTTCGTAGTAGGCAAAGATAAATTTAAGAACAAACCCGGCAATCAAAAGGTAGAGCGCTTGCATCAGGCCCCAGCCGGAGTTGATTTTTTGGAAAACCTCGTATTCCGGATCAATAACAAGGAAAAGTATCACATCATACATTCCAAGGAGCATGAGTACCTGGCCGACTTCGCCAAAAACCCGCAATGATTTAATATACCTGAAGATCCCCTTAATATGGGCAACAGAGAGCTGTACAAGGGCCAAACTAAAGCAAAACAGAATCAAGTGATTGTTTACATCCGTTTGGGCCGCGCCTTTTGCCGTTGATATGAGACCAAGGGATATATCCCGCAGGAATTGGGGGAGTTTTTCCGGGGAGATTGAAAACCAGGAACAGGTCAGAACCCCCCATACTATATTGGAAATACTTAAAAGAAGGAGCAATTTGAAACCCGCAGGGACACCCTTTTTTGCGGTTGTAATTATGCCAATCAGCGCCGCGAGAAGAAGGATCAAACCGTAGGCAGCATCGCCGAATAACATGCCGAAATATACCGTAAAGAAGATCAAGAACCATCCGGAAATATCTACCTCCCGGTAACCGGGCACCATGTCAAGGAAACCGGTAAGCGGATAAATGAGGCTTGCCAGTTTATTGTTCTTAAGCTGAGTCGGCACATCCTCGTCGTCATCGGCCGGATCATCGGCAATAAACGCCCAGCCGTTTTCGACAGCAGCCCGGTTAATTTTTCCCATCTCCTCCGCCGGTACATAACCGGTAATATACGAAACCGATTCCCGGTCAGAACCGATTTTTTCCATGCCGACGCTGTTTATTTCAAACTCAATTTTTTGGAGGGTATCTTTTTGCTCCCTTACAAGATCCGCTTTTCGCCCGTTAAGATGGGCAAGTTCCTTTTCAATCCGCTCAATTTGTGAAGCCTTGAGAGCGTTCAGCTTGCGCAGCTTGTCGGCGGGATGTTGGGGCAGAGTTAAATGGGTATACCCCGGAATTGGATCATACACCGACATTAATTCGACGGCTTCTTTATCAGTTTTAAGGACGATAACCTCAGCCGTTTCGGGAATTTCACGGTATGCTTCGGGGGACATCACATAGGGTGTCAGAAGGATACCGGCTTTTGTCAACGCATCAAGTTCGGCGGGATCGAACTCGCCCCAATTTTCATAGAGATTCAGTTCTCGGTTATTGGTATAAATCCAATCTTGCAGGGTTTTGAGCTCTTCGGCAAGAAACAGGATGCGATCGACAAGGTCATAGGAATCATCTGCATCTTCGCCCCTGGGCGAAGAGGCGGCTTGATGTTTTTTTGGGGCAAAATTCACCAGCGTGGCCAGGGCCGCATCAACTTTTGCCATGTGCCCCAATAAATGGGTAATCGATGGCGAAGTGACGGTCTTTTGATCCACATGGAGAACGCCCAATTCGCGGATATGCTCCAGCGCGGCATTCCGCTCCTTATCCAGAACCATGATGGAAATTTTTTTCATGGGTACTATCAAGAGGGGAACCTCCTCATTACATTCGTCGGTTGAGTGTTCATACCTTCCCAGCCCCTTGCAGGATTGATGCATATAAAGCCTTATACTCGGCCAGGCCTTCGTCGGGGATAAATGAAAGACGCCTTTGCATGAGCTTAAGCTTTAAGACATGCGCAAAAATAACATTGATGCCAAAATTATCATGCCCCTGTATGGATTCAATATTTTCCCAGCGGTTCTTATCCAGATAGATCTCCGCCTCAAGGGGATCGCCCATGGCAAAAGCGACGTGCGCCCCAGCCTCAGTACGGGGAGACTCGTGGGGCGCTTCAAGCTGCTCCTCGTCATCATCCCGTTTAAGATTAACCGAACGTAAATGCGACAAGGCATACCGCATGGTACGCTCACGGGCAACCCATGTGTTTATAAAGTCCCATTGGGTAAGAGGCGCCCCATCAAGCACATCTATATCCAGGGTGCAGTATTTCAGGCCGTCATAGTCAGATTTTGAAAGCATCTCTTTGCACTGCTCCAGAAACTCATCAGGGGTATACGGCGCCTTCTCGCCGTATTGCAGCGAAGGAAGCTGTGAAATTAAATAATAGTAGTTCTTATCCATCCTTTATCTTCCTTTTATCAATTTTACAAATGCCCGTCATTCAAAACAATTATATCCACCCGCCTGTTATACGCCCGGCCTTCCCGGGTATCATTATTGGCGACAGGCACGGTATCCGCAAGCCCCGCCGACTGAAAATATGTTGGTACGATAGGATCGTCTTAGAGGCGGGGCGTGGCGGCGGTTTCGCCTGACCCATAAAAAGAACAGGAATACCGCTGAAGCACTTCTATAATTAGGCGCAAAAACGTATATCAGAATAAGAAAAAAGAAAAAAACTGTCTGAACCATCCGGCAACCGGATTTACCCATCTGCACATACCCTTATTTTTTGACAAATATAACAAGTATATGAAGATATAATTAGCACAATAGAAAGGGATTGTCAACAGACGCGAAAAACCTGCAAGCGCCACAGGTTCCCAGCCTTCCCCGCCTCATTCGCCACGAATAAACCGGAATTCTGCTGCCATGACTGTAATTTTGCCGATTATTCTTGACAATCCGGCAAGACCACTACATGATATTTATAGGAACAAGGGCAACATGCCTGCACAGTTTCAAGGAGGACCTATGGCTTACACAACCGAATTTATCAAAAATGTTTCTATCGCCGGGCACGGAGGCACCGGTAAGACCACTTTGTTTGAGCGCCTGCTTTTTGCGGGCGGGGCTATAAGCAAGGCGGAAACTGTGGAGTCCGGCAAAACGGTCAGCGATTCCACCACGGAAGAAATCGAACGCAAGATTTCTATTCACGCTGCAATGGCCCATGTTGAGAGAGCCGGAAAAAAGCTGAATTTTTTCGACACCCCAGGGTCTTCGGACTTTACCGGGGATGTGATACTCACTTTCAGGGCGTCTGAATTCGCCATCCTCACCGTTGACGGGCAGGT
>JAISJS010000175.1 GCA_031261385.1 Treponema sp. | reverse complement strand
GGATCACATTTGTACTATAACAGAGATTGTTGAATGTAGCCAACTGGAGCATTTTTGAATTAAAAAATGCTCTAAGTAGCTACATTTGTTTTTTCATCTTCAACTACCATTTTTTCCAGTTTTTCATCAACCTTATGCAATAAGGAACGGGCTTTCCTTATTTTTAATTCAGCCCTCTTATCTTTAGTATCTTGTCCTATGAGAAGATATTCGACAGTAACGCCTAAAACCCTGGAAATGTTATATGCATCGGTAAGGGGCGGGAATATATCTTTCCATATCCACCCGCGGAAAGTGGCATAAGGTATTCCGCACAGCCCGGCGATTTGTTCCTGAGTAGTTTTGCGTTTTTTTATCAGGAGCCGCACCCGGTCCCAAAAGTCATTTATACCCATTCACTAATATACTAATAAAAGAGAGAAAAGGCAAATTTTTTTGCAAGGTAGTAAGCCCCGAATCCAATTCCTTATTTACATTCAATTATTTGCAATATACCTTAAAATACCTTAAACGCAAAAAATTGAACTTGTACTATCGAAATTTCCCCCTGATAATGAACCCATGGATGAACTTGAAAAAGACAGAAAAATACTCCGCGAGCTGGCGGCCCGTATTGCGGAAATCGCCGCCCTGCCCGTTCAGGAAGAGAAGCGCCGGCTCTGGAGCAGGCTGAACAGCCTTGAGCCGGAACGCCCCATGGTTTGCATCGATCAGGTCTGCTGGAACGAGATGAATTATGACGGAAGCCTGACCCTCCTCTGTTCCAATGCTGAATGCCGGAAATATGAAGAGGCTTTCCGGCGTACTCTTTTTCAATGGAAAAATTTTCCCGTGGATTTGGTAGTGGAGCCCTTTATAAAGGTAGAAAAGGCGATCCGCAACACCATGTTCGGCATGTCCGTCGAAGAGCATACCCTGGCGACGGATAAAACCAACAGCGTGTTAAGCCATAAGTTCGTGAACCAGTTTACTTCCGTCGATGACGTGATGAACAAGGTAAAAATGCCCGAGGTAAGCCACGATGCGGCGGAAACGAAAAGGCGCATGGATTTTGCCTCCTGGTTGTTTGACGGTATCCTGCCCCTGCATGAATACGGGTACGAGCCCTACCTTTCGATTTGGGATCCCATTTCCAGGTGGATGAGCGTTGAAGGAGCCCTCTACGGACTGGCGGACAATCCGGATATGATGCACGCCCTGGTTAAGCGTATGGCTGACGGCTATATGATCATGCTGGATCAGATGGAAGAGCAGGGCCTCCTGTGTCATCACCAGGCGCTGGTCGCCTTTACCGGCGCCTTTACCGATGAACTTCCGGCTTCAGGTTTTGATCCTAAAAAGCCCCGGACCAAGGATGTCTGGGGACGCGGCCAGGCCCAGATGTTCGTCTCCGTTTCGCCGGCCATGCTTGAAGAGTTTGAAATAAACAATATCATCCCCCTTTACGATCGGTTCGGCCTGACCTATTACGGATGCTGTGAACCCCTGGATGAGCGGATCCATCTGCTGCGCAAGATCCCCCATCTGCGGAAGATCTCCATGAGCCCCTGGGCGAAACGCGAGAGGGGCGCCGAATCCATGGGCGGGGATTTTGTTTTTTCCAACAAGCCGAACCCGGCCTTTCTCGCCGGATCTTCCTTTAATGAGGATCTGGTCCGGAAAGATCTTGAAACTACCAGGGATATCTGTAAACGGTACGGCTGTCCCCTGGAATTCATCTTTAAGGATATCAGCACTATGTCGGGCGATCCGCGCCGGTTGAAACAAGAAGCTGAAATAGCCATGAAAATTGTACAAGAATGAGCGCGGGCAGGCGGCCCGAGGATTTTAAGGTTCAATTATTTGCAAAATGTCCCGCTGCAAATAATTGAACTTGCAATGCCGCAAATTTGGATACAGGATGAAACCATGAAATTTGAAACCTTGGCAGGAAGAATACGAAAATACCGCTCTTACTATATTTTTCTTGTTCCTGCGGTAGTTTACGTTGCCATTTTTGACTACGCTCCCATGTACGGCATCCAAATAGCCTTTAAGGATTATAAAGCCGCTTTGGGATTTTCAGGGAGCCCCTGGGTGGGGTTTAAGCACATTGTAGACTTTTACAATGGCTATTACTTCTGGCGGCTTATCAGAAACACTCTTATCATATCCGTATATTCCCTGTTGGCGGGTTTTCCCATCCCCATACTGCTGGCCATAATGCTGAATCAGCTTAATGGCAAAGTAAAAGGATTCATACAGACTGTTTTTTACGCCCCCCATTTTATTTCACTTGTCGTCCTGGTGGGAATTATGTATACCATGTTTTCTCCCTCCATCGGAGTGGTTAATACGATACTTGAAGCAATGGGCCATGAACGGGTGTATTTTATGGCTGAGCCTTCCCTTTTCAGGCATTTCTATGTGTGGTCCGGTGTGTGGCAGCAGATGGGCTGGAGCGCGATTATTTATTTGGCTGCTCTTTCGGGAGTGGACCCGGAACTCCATGAAGCCGCCAAAATAGACGGGGCCAGTCTCTGGCAGCGTATCATATATATCGAGCTCCCGACTATTCAGCCTACTATCATTATCCTCCTGATACTCAGAATAGGGGGCCTGGCGTCGGTTGGATATGAAAAAGTCTACCTCTTGCAAAACTCCCTTAATATCGATGTTTCGGAAGTTATTTCAACCTATGTTTACAAGCGCGGTATTATCAACAATAATTTCAGTTTTTCGGCGGCCGTAGGCCTTTTTAACAATGTGGTCAACGTAATCATGCTGGCCTTAGCCAACAGCTTGTCGCGTAAAGTAAATGAGACGAGTCTTTTTTAAGGAACAGGGTATGCAGCCAATCAGACTATCAAAAAGCGATAAAACGCTGCTTTTTATTTTTCACGGAACGATCTTCGTTCTTTTTCTGATGGTACTCTATCCCCTGATTTATGTAATTTCCTGTTCCGTCAGCGATCCCGATCTCGTTGCGTCCGGCAGGATATGGCTTATACCCAAAGGGCTCAATATACTTGGGTATAAAAGGGTTTTTCAGGACCCGTCCATTATTACGGGATACAGGAACACGCTTATCTATACCCTGACAGGAACATTTATCAGCCTGTTGGTAACGGTTCCGGCGGGTTACGCTCTTTCAAAATCCTTTATTCCGGGCCGGAATTTTTTTATGGGCTTTTTTCTCTTTACCATGTACTTTCATGGGGGGCTCATCCCTTCGTTTTTGCTTATGCGATCCCTAAAATTATACAATACTCCCTATATCTTAATTCTTTTAGGGGCTTTCAGCATGTATAATTGCATTATTTGCCGGACCTTTTTTCAGGCTATTCCAAAAGAAATGGAAGAAGCTGCTCTCATCGACGGCGCTTCGCCGGTCCGTACTTTTCTCACCATTGTACTTCCTATTTCCCAGGCCCTGATGGGGGTAATGATTCTGTATTTTGCCATTGGACAGTGGAATTCATATTTCCCTGCCCTGGTTTATCTTACCAAAGAGGAACTCTATCCCCTGCAGCTTGTCCTGCGGAAAATTCTAATCCTCGACTCCGCCTCGGAAGCAATGATGGCGGCAGGCGACGGCGGGGACGAATACCTGGCCGAACTGTATAAGGTCAGAGAACTGATAAAATATTCGGTCATCGTGGTTTCTTCATTGCCGATGCTGTGTCTTTATCCCTTCCTTCAGAAGTATTTTGCCAAGGGCGTTATGATCGGTTCATTAAAAGGGTAATCCCCCGCTTGTGCGGGTGTATTTTATACGAAGAGGAGTTTATTATGAAATTGTTTGGAATTATGGTCATTTTTCTGGTTTTGCAGACTGCCTTTGTTTTTTCCGGCGGAGGAAAAGAAAGCTCCGGGGATGCCGCGGGAAATACGGGTGCACAGGCATCGCCGAATTTTAATCCTTCCGGCTATCCTATCGTAAAAGAAAAAATAAACATTACCTGCATCAAGGAAGGAACCATGCAGAGGAATCCGCGTATCCTTTGGGAAGAGATTGAAAAACTGACAAATATCCATGTTGACATTTTAAACATCGAATCCCAGCAGTTTGCGACCTTTATGGCCGCCGGTGAATGGCCTGATTTTTTTCATGACAGGCTAAAGGCGAGTTTTATCAACGATCATGGGATTATCGGAAACCGTTTTGCGGATTACAATGAATATTTACAGTATATGCCGAATCTTGCAAAACTGTTCAGTGAAGACCCAAAAGACAAAAAAATATCCACCGAATCCAACGGCAAAATTTATCAGCTTCCGCGCTGGTCCTATTCGGTTACGGATACGATGGCCCGTTTTTACTTCCGCAGCGACAATTTAAAGAAGTATAACGTCGCTGTTCCAAAGACGATAGATGAATTCTACTACGCCCTTGTAACGCTGAAAAGGGCTACCGGCGCTGCCCATTGGGTGGAAAAGATAAACGACATCGAATTGTGGTTTTATCCCTCATTCGGAACTTCCCTTGAACCGGATTTTGACAGCGGCAGCGGAAACAAAGTCATTTTCAACCGGACATCGGATCAGTACAAAAGATTTTTACAATTCCTCAACAAATGCTACGCGGAAGGGCTGCTGCATAAGGAATTCCTGACCCTGGATAATGCCACGCGGCTACAAATGTGCAAATCCGGTGCCGCGACTTTTTGGGACGGTACTATTCAAAGCACGGTTCTTGCCGACTTCCCTTCCG
>JAISJS010000409.1 GCA_031261385.1 Treponema sp. | reverse complement strand
AATACAAACCGCAAAGTCGAAGAAGTCGAAAAAGGAAGAAAATTTTCTTATCCCTTCTTTAACTTATTCGACTTTGCGGTTAAATTTCTTCCGATTTTTTCCTCATTTGGAATTACTGAGGGCGGTTTACCGGGTCTTGCCAAAGTCTGTCCGTATATGCTAGAATATCCCTATGAATACCGTATGCCGCATCAGCATAATTCACCTTTAAAAACCGCCTTTGGGCGGCTTTTTTTTTGCAGATTTAGGAGGGGTAATGCTTAAAGGACGATCCCTGATTGAACCGGGAAACTTTACTATTGAAGAAATGGATGATCTTTTTACATTGGCGGAAAAGATCGAAAACGAGGAAGGCTACCTCCGGGAAAGCTGCAGGGGAAAGCTGCTGGCGACCCTGTTTTTTGAGCCCAGCACCCGGACGCGGCTCTCCTTTGAAGCGGCCATGCAGCGGCTCGGGGGAAGCTGCCTGGGCTTTGCCGATCCCGGCTCAAGCTCCGCTTCCAAGGGCGAGAGCCTTGCCGACACAATCCGCATGGCGGCAAGTTATGCCGACGCTATCGTAATGCGGAACCCCAAGGAAGGCGCCGCCCTGTTGGCCTCCCGCTATTCACCGGTTCCGGTGATCAATGCCGGTGACGGCGGCCATCATCATCCCACTCAGACATTAACGGACCTCTTAACCATCAAGCGGCTCCGGGGATCGATAAAGGGGCTGACCGTTGGTTTCTGCGGCGATCTCAAGTTCGGACGCACCGTCCACTCTCTGGCAAAGGCCCTTGCCCGGTATGAAGATGTCGGCATGGTTTTTGTCGCCCCCGATGAACTCAAAGTTCCTGAATACATCATACACCTGCTTCAAAAAGAGGGCATCAAATTTCTTGAAACAAAAAGCCTTGAGGAGGCAATGCCCGGCCTGGATGTGCTGTATATGACCCGGGTTCAGCGCGAGCGGTTTTTTAACGAGGAAGATTATATACGCCTTAAAGATACCTATGTTCTTAATAAAGAAAAGATGGAGCTTGCCAAAAATGAACTCATCGTGCTCCACCCTCTGCCGCGTGTAAACGAAATAGCCGTAGAAGTTGATACGGACCCCAGAGCGGCGTATTTCAAGCAGGCAAAATACGGCATGTATGTGCGTATGGCTCTGCTCTCGTCAATTTTAGGAGTTGTATAATATGCTAAACATAGATGAAATAAAAAACGGCATCGTCATTGATCATATCAAGTCGGGTTTGGGAATAAAAATTTTCAACTGGCTCGGCCTGGACAAGTCGCCTTACAACGTGGCCTTTCTCGTGAACGCGACTTCCCGGCGTATGGGCCGGAAGGACATCATCAAGATCGATAACACCATCGCCATCAACTTTGATGTGCTCGGCCTCATCGATCCCAACATCACGGTGAATGTTATCGAAAACGAAAAAATAACCGAGAAGATAAAACTCAAACTTCCCGAGCGTGTTGAGGATGTGTTGATCTGCAAAAACCCGCGATGTATCACCTCGACAGAAAAATATATTCCCCATGTTTTTCATCTTGAGAATCCTGAATTGGGAACGTACCGCTGTGAATATTGCGATGATATAAAACAACCGGGAGATTTCAGGATATAATGAGATTAGTCCTTAAAAATTTTCACATTGTTGATGAAACATCAAACTTTGTGGGATCGGTGGTAATTGATAACGGGATTATTGGCGCGGTAATTTCTGACGAGGAAGATTTCCCGCAAAACGTACTCAATACCAAAGAAGTTGAACGTGCCGAAGTTGATGCGGATATGGTCATTCAGGGCAGGAGAAAACTGACCCTCATGCCGGCCTTTATCGATCTTCACGCTCATTTCCGCGATCCCGGTTTTCCCGATAAGGAAACGCTGGAATCCGCGTCCCTTGCCGCCGCTGCAGGCGGTTACGGTACCGTAGTCTGCATGGCTAATACAAAACCGGTGACTGACACCCTGGAAAAAGCCGCCGCTTTGAAAAAGCGTTCAGATGTTCTCAATTTAATCGATCTCTATCCGGTATTGTCCCTCACCAAAAACATGGACGGAAAAGAACTTTCCGGAATATCAGAACTGCCTGCAGGGGATGGACAGGCCCGCTTGCCGTTAATGCTTTCCGAGGACGGCAAGGACATCAACGATGAGGCGATTTTTCTTGCCGCGTTAAAAGAAGCTCGCCGTCTTGGTGTCCCCGTCTCATGCCACTGCGATTTTGGCGGCGGCGAAGCAGAAACAGCGAAACAGCAGCGCAAGCCCCGTTCCGTGTGGAGCCGAATTGAAGAAAACAACGGTGTCCGCCGGGCCATTGAATTGGGCAAACAGGCGGGCTGTCACATCCACATTGCCCATGTATCCACAAAAGAATCTGCAGAAATGATCCGCAATACAAAATCCACCCTTCCACCTTCCACCCTCCACTCTCCATCTTTCACCCTGACTTGCGAGGCGACGCCCCACCACATTAGCTGCACCGAAGGTGATGCCCATAAACTTGGAGATGAATCGTATGGCAGGGTAAATCCACCTTTACGGACAGAAGAAGATCGACAGGCAATCATTGCCGCAATTCAGGATGGAACCATCGACGCCATTGCAACAGACCATGCGCCCCATACCAAAGCGGATAAAGCGGCAGGCGCACCCGGATTTACCGGACTGGAAACAGGTTTTGCATCATGTTATACAAATTTAATTGCGAAAAACGATCAACCGGAAACGGGGCGCAGCGGTGATAGCCGGCAAAAAAAATTTGATCTGCGCCGTCTCTCCGCATTGATGAGCGCCAATCCCGCACGTATACTGGGGCTTGATGATCGCGGACGGATCGCGCCGGGACTGCGTGCGGACCTTGTGATCGCCGATCTCAATGCTGTCCGGACCGTGAAGGGAAACAATTTTTATTCACGCGGGCATTGTACCCCTTTTGAAGGGTGGGAACTTTGGGGTAAAATCCTTATGACAATTCAACGGGGCCGTATCGTTTTTTCTGCGGGGGAACAATGATGTACAACATGGATAAACTTTTTGAGGCAGTAACGGCCCGCGGCCATGTCTGCGTCGGCATGGATACTGCGGCGGAGTACATTCCCCCCGCCGAGCGCCGCAGGGCTGTAACGGACGCGGAAGCAGTGCTGGCCTTTAACAAGGCCCTTATCGACGCGGCCGCCGGTACTGCGGCCTGTTTTAAGGTGCAGATCGCCTATTATGAGGAGCTGGGGCTTGCAGGCCTTAAGGTGTATGCAAAAACCCTTAAATACATCCGCGAAAGGGGAAGTCTTGTCATTGCCGATATCAAACGCGGCGACATTGCCGATACGGCCCTGCGTTATGCGAAATCCCACTTTGACGGGGACTTTGAGGCGGATTTTGTCACCCTTTCTCCGTATATGGGCATGGATTCCATTGAGCCCTGGCTTTCGTATGCGGACACTAAAGGCAAGGGCGCCTTTGTGCTGATGCGGACCAGCAACAAGGGTATGCGGGATTTTGAATACCTTGAACTGAATGAAAATACGATAAATTCTTCCGGCAGCAAAAGTCCCTTCAGGCTCTACGACGCAGTCGGTGATAAACTTTCGCAGTTGGCGGAAGCCCATAAAGGCAAATACGGTTACGGCGCTTTCGGCGCGGTTGTCGGTTGTACCGAGCGTGACGAGGCCGCCGCCATTCGCGCAAAACGGGACAATCTTTTTTTTCTTATACCCGGTTACGGCGCGCAGGGCGGCGCCGCGGACGATGCGGCCCTGCTTCTGCGGGATGGCAACGGCGGCGTGGTAAACGCCTCACGTTCAATTTTAAAAGCGTGGACAAGTGCGGCGGAAAAAGAGGGTAAAGCTACCGAAAAAATTGATAACGCCTATGCTGCCGAAGCCGCAAGATTGGCCGCTATTGAAATGCGTGACGCGATACGGAGTGCGGTGAAATGCCTGTGAAACAATGTCTTTCGAGCCGGCTCCTCAACAAAACTTTTATCACCAGGGAAATTTTTTCTCTTGATTTTTCCTGGTCCGGCGATGTTCCCAAAGCGGGGCAGTTTTTTCTTGTTAAACCAAAACGAAGTTCGGTATTTTTGGGCAGGCCGGTAAGTGCTGCCCTTTGGCAAAAAGCCATAAAAGATACCGGGGAAAACCGCAGACGGCTTCGGGGGAAAAGCGCAGCTCATGTCGAATTCATGACTAACGATACGGTGCGTTTTCTGATTGCATACCGTGGTAAAGGTATTGAAGAATTGGCTAAAATGCAGGTCGGCGATGAAGCGGAGTTAATCGGGCCGCTGGGGAATTGTTGGGAAGATTTTGTTAAGCCGGACAAGCTCATTGCCCTTATCGGCGGGGGCATCGGAGTTGCGCCGCTTCTTGCATTTGCCAATGAGCTAAAGAAATATGGTGAGGAACCGGGTCAAATAGAAGGTGACTATACGTATACCCCAAATTATAGTTTTTATGCAGGTTTTAGAAGCAGTTCAAAAAAAGGAGAATTACGTTTTGGCATTCTTGATTCAGCAGAACTGTATGCAGGAAAATTGATCCTCGCAACCGAAGATGGCAGTGAGGGTCAAAAAGGCCGCATCCCGGACTTCCTAGATCCGGCTAAATATTCTGCGGTCTGCGCCTGTGGGCCCGAACCTATGCTCAAAGCGGTAGCGGCAAAATGCAAAGCGGCGGGAACACCGTGTTTTATCAGCATGGAAAAACACATGGCCTGCGGTGTCGGCGCCTGTCTGGGCTGTACCGTTAAAACAGTCAACGGTAACCGGCGCTGCTGTGCCGACGGCCCCATCTTTAACGCGGAGGATGTGATTTTTGAATAACATTGATATGTCGGTCACCATTTCCGGCGTGCATTTGAAAAATCCCGTCATTGCCGCCTCGGGGACTTTCGGCTACGGCAGTGAATATGAAGGACTCATCGACGTTTCACGCCTCGGGGGAATCTGTACCAAGGGATTAACGTTGAATCCCCGGCCGGGAAACAACGGTATGCGGCTTCACGAAACCCCCGCAGGGCTCATGAATTCCATCGGCCTTGAAAATCCCGGCATTGCGGCGTTTATCGAAAAAGAACTTCCGCGCCTTCGCAGTCTGGGACCTGCGGTGATAGCCAACCTTTCCGGTTCCACCATAGAGGAATATGCCGAAGGCGCCCGCCTGCTGGGTGAGACTTCCATCGACATGCTGGAACTCAATATCTCCTGCCCCAACGTTAAAGCAGGCGGCATGGCCTTTGGCCTCGATTCCGAAGCCGCCGCAGCGGTGACCGAAAAGGTCCGCAAGGCCTGCGCCAACAAGCCCCTCATGGTAAAACTTTCGCCTAATGCCCCTGATATCGCTTCCGTTGCGGCGGCCTGTGTCGACGCCGGGGCAGACGCCCTCTCGCTCGTGAATACGTTTAAGGCTATGGCAATCGACATATACTTAAAAAAACCGGTTTTTGAAAATGTCAGCGCCGGCCTTTCAGGGCCTGCCATCCGCCCGATTGCCCTGCGCATGGTGTGGGAACTTTGGGAAGCACTGCGGCAGTACGGCAAGGTCGTTCCCATCGTTGGTATGGGCGGTATAGCCAATACAGAAGATGCGCTGGAATTTTTGATGGCCAGAGCCGCCGCCGTTCAAATAGGTTCCGCCACCTTTGCCCATCCTGCGGCGATGATAGAAATTATTGACGGCATCGGAAACTATATGCGGCGGGAAAAACTTTCAAAAATTGATGAATTGAGTATACGCTAAACTGGTTTCGCAATTTACAATTTTGAAATAAAATTATTACTTTTTCCTCACCAGAAATAAAAATTCCCGGTGTTTTTCTTCAGTATCTTTTGTCCAGTCATTGGTCCACTTCATTCCCGCCATCACATTTTTTTTGTAATCAATTTCGGCGGCCTCAATAATTTTTCCGTGGGTGCTCAACACATCGTGCAGTTCTTCTGCGGTAGCCCTGCCGCCGGAACTGTAAGACAGGATGATGTACTCTGCGGGAA
>JAISJS010000407.1 GCA_031261385.1 Treponema sp. | reverse complement strand
CGCGTAATGTATATTTTCCCAGGTACATTCCTGGAATAAACTTAAACTGCCGGTATACGCGGTCCAGTTACTGCCAAGAATCCATGTTGGATCCGGACTCGGCTCGGCGCCGAAATACTCCCCAAACCGGGTATAAAGATTGGGGGGACAGGAAGAGACTATGCTATCATCATAATAAGAAGCAGTCTCGTTCCACATCCTGCCCGGATAAATAAAAGAAACGACTGGAGGAACAGGAACCGGAGGAACAACAGGATCGGGAGGATCGGGAGGTTTTACTTCCACCCGGTACGCAAAAGCATTCCCCCCGATCTGAATACCGGCGGCATCATAAAACTTAATCCCCATAAGAAGGTTTTGAGTGAATACCTCCTCGCCTTCATAGTAGGGATAGGGGGCATAGAGTAGTTCATAATATTCACTAAGCTCTTCCGCATCATTATGTACCTGGTAGTATTCAACTTTGCTCTGCAAATATTCGCCGTCAGGCTGGGGAGCATAGGAGTAGCGTATAATGGTCTCCAGTTTCCCCTGTTTGTCAAATACCCGGTCTTCTGCGGGTTGAAAATATCCGTCTCCAAAATCCCGCTGCCGGCTTACGGTTCGGGAGTAGTATTCTATATCCCCTGTCCGGTTCTGGTTTTCAAAAAGCGGGGAACAGCTTCCCAGCTCAACAAGAAGAAACACACACAGCAAAATTGATAATTTAAAGTATTTCATATCAGAATATCCAATTCTTTGACCAGGTCCAGAAAGGCCATTTGTGACTCCAGATGGGAATCTTTGTAATATTCAACAGATTTGCTTCAGACATAAAGAAGGCTCCCGCCTCCAGCCGTATGGAAGCGGTCCAGTCCCGGAAATTGCCGTAACTGCCAAAGCCCGTGGCATAGCCAACCACCCCCAGAGGTTCGGCATAGCCCTGTCCGTTAATATAGGGCCCTGCCCCTGCTTCCAGGGAGACTATGGGTATCTGGGCAATCTTTAGTCCCATCTTGGGGTAGAGGCCTGTCTTTACTTCTACTTCAATAGCCAGGGTGGGCCTGAAGGCTATATTAAAATAGTTATCCCCGGAATGGGTTTCGATATGATGGGGAATAAAACTCAGGGCAAGATCCGCGCTTGCCCCCACATTAAAATAGGAATATTCTGAAATTTCCAATCCTATGGAAAGGGTTCCGTCTATCCCGGTCTTCCAGTTCAGCTCCAGGGAAACTTCTACGGTATCCGAGGGGTCCGCCACCATTATTTTGCCCAGGCTCATCTTGTACTCGTATGAAAGGGACATAGTCAGATCCAGGTTAAAGTCAAATTCCTGGGCCAGCTGGAAATCAAACCAGACATGACCATCCTCCAATTTATAGATGGGGATACCCAGAAATTTCTTACCTGTATCTACAAAGTGGGCTTTTTTTAACCCGCCCTGCATATTCGTGCCAATAGTCAGGACCCCTCTCAGTTTGGCCTCGGTTTTAAAATCCGCCTCCCCCTTGCCTTTTGCGGGACCTGTTTTAGTGGTTGTAGAAGTAGGAGGATCCTCCGGCGGGCCTGCGTTTTCCGCCTTTGCCTGCTGTTCCTTAATAAAATTGGCCGCATCCTCCTTTGCCTGGAAATCCCTTGCCTGCTGTTTGTATTTTTTAAGTTTGCTTAATGCCCCTTCATCGGTACTGTAAATGGGCAGGGTCAGATTAACCCGGAGCGTGGTGAGCTTGCCGCCATTACTCCGTAAAGCATCTATCCGCTCGTCGGTGTCTATCCAGTTCACCGTATCCCGGCTGACACCGGGAAATTCTTCATTAAAAAGGCTCCGGGGATCATCCACGGTTCTGCCGGAAATTAAACTTACCCCCGGCGCCAGAGAGTCCACATTTTCCGGTCCCAAGTTGACATCAAAATCAGGGACATAGACATATTCAAAGACATCTTCCGCCCGCGGCGCTCCGGTTTCTATCACTGTTTGCCCGGCGGACCCTCTATATATAGAAGTAACCACCCGGGCGGCGTTATTTTCATTCATGAAAATATCGCCCACCTTGAGGTCCCGCAGGCCGCTTTTGGGCTTTTTGGCCGTCGGCGACCGGGGCAATCCCCCTACCACCCGCAGATCCTGCATTTTCGCCATATATCCCACGGTTACCCCGGGAATCGTTACCGGTTCTGCGGCGTAAAGTCCTTCCGCAAGCAGAAACAGCAAAAACACCGGGAGGGCCAAGAACGGGCATTTTTTAGTCATCAGGATATTCCTTAAACATTGCAGCGTCATCGTTGATCACCACCGCAGACTGCCGCAGGATCCCTTTTTCATCATACCCATAACGGTATTCCAGCTTTTTCCCCGTGCTGTCGGTGGTAATAACATTTTCCACCCTGCCGTTGGCATCAAGGCTCACTTCCCGGTTATAATGGATGGTCCGCTCCTCTTTTCCGGCGACCCTTTCTTTCATCTCCGTGACATACCCCTCTTTATCGTAGGAAAAATCACGGCTGCGCTTGATATACCCGTCCCCGGTGAAGGTTTGGGTCCGTATAACCCGGTCATTGCTGTCGGTTTCGTAGAGACTTACTGCCCGGTTGGAAGCGCTATCCACCACAATAAAGGTATTCTCCAGGGATTTTTTTTCATCATCCACGCCACAGCTAACAAGGACCAGACAAAAACCGAAAAATACCGGAACCAGCCATTGATACCGCATAAGCATTACCGGCGGTGATTTCCACCGGGCCGTCCAAAGGCTCCGAGGAAATTTTCACTGTTAAAAATAGGCGCCGGAATCGCAGAACCTACCACATACCCCACCAAAAGCAGGGCTACCGCCAGAATTACCGCAAATTTGACACTTACTTTGGATGAAGACTTTGCCATGTTATCCTCCTATTGGATTTATGAAAACTATATCATAGAAAACACAACGCCACATGCGTATTATATTACGCACACAGCGGTACTAATAAACGAATTATATGTCCCTTTCATTTGTAAGTCAAGAAAAACAAAAAAAAGTTGAAAAAACGTAAAAAACTTATCAGGCAGAATTGGCAATTTATACGCAAATTGGAAGATTTTAACCACAGTTCGACGTTCTGGCGGGTATGCGGGATCTCTATATTAAATTCACGGGCATAATCCATACATCACCCGAACCTGCTGCGTCCGCAATGAGCGGTAACCGTTCCTTAGCAAGACAAATAACCGCACCGGCGCCGATTTTTTTATTCGTAATGCCCTGGAGGCAGCGGAAGGCGCTCACCATTGATTTCGCCGGGTCGCTTGATGTCTTAATCTCAATTGGGTAGAGCATATCGCCATTCTCTATCAGTACGTCGATTTCATTTTTATCCTTATCGCGATAGTAGAACAGCGGAGGTTTTACCATGCCGTCGTTGTAGTAACTTTTCAGTATTTCCGCAAACACAAAGCACTCAAAAAGGTGTCCCCAGGCAGCGCCGTTTACCAGTTGTTCCGGCGTGTTCCAGCCCAACAGCCAGCAGGCAAGCCCGGTGTCGAGGAAGTATAGCTTCGGCGTTTTAATAAGCCGCTTATTGAAGTTGTTATAGTAGGGCTCCAGTAAATAAACCAGACCGCCGGACTCCATTACGGACAGCCATGCCTTAACGGTTTTCACGTCTTTACCGCAAATTTCCGCGACCGTCGTGTAGTTGAGTATTTGGCCTGAGAGCGAGGCAAGGGCTTTCACAAATTTAATGAACGCCGATTCATCCTGAATATGCAGCATATCTTTGATATCTTTTTCAATGTAGGTCTGGAAATAGGAGCTGTAATAGTCCGCCCAGTCTTTCAAGTCACTTTCAGTTTCATACAGTTCGGGGAAGAACCCCTTGTGTATGCGCCCTATGATTTTATCATAGTCAAATCCACCGCTTTCCTTTGCCATTGCCTCCATATACGAAGTGGTCGGCAAGAATACCCCGCGATACGAGATACCATCAAGCTCACGCATGGAAAGTCCGAGCATTTTGATGATACCGGCCCGGCCTGCAAGGCTGTCACTGACATTTTTCATCAGTTTCAGGCTCTGGGACCCGGTTAAATAAAACTGTCCTTTGCGTTCGTTCCCGTCAACAATGTCCTTTATGTAATCAAAAAGCTCCGCCGCTTTTTGAATTTCATCGACAATCACCGGCGGTTTGGCTGCTTCAAAAAACAGGGTCGGATTATCCCTTGCGCTTTGCCGCACCAGCGGGCTGTTCATCGTGATATAGGTACTGCCGACAAATGTTTTTTTGAGCATGGTAGACTTTCCTACCTGCCGTGCGCCGGTTAAGACGATAACCGGCTTGCGCCTGGCGATCCGCTCAAAGACAGCTTCAATGTGCCGGTGATAGTACATACCTTTTCCTCTTGTCAAATATAGAATATGACTCCATATTAGTCGAACTTCTGGTAATTGTCAAGTTTAAGTTGCTTCAGATAGCCTGTAAGGGTAAACCGTTAATGTTTCACCCTGAAAAGCCGGTGCTTCCGGTAAAGACTTGTAACCCTATATAATATAAAGAATTACGATTTGGGCCTTCGAGGACTTGAACCTCGGACCAAGAGATTATGAGTCTCCTGCTCTAACCAACTGAGCTAAAAGCCCCCATGTTTTGATGATTACTTTTATCATAACTTGATAAAAAAGGCAAGAGCCTACTATTATGAGACATGGATATAAAAAAAACCGTTCTGCTGGAGATTGATGTTCAAAATGATTTCTGCCCCGGGGGGGCGTTGGCAGTGGACAGGGGCGATGCGGTCATAGCCCCCATTAACGCCGCCGCCGCAGCGCTTTTCAGGGCAGGCGGACGCGTAGCGGCGACACAGGACTGGCATCCTGCAGGGCACATTTCCTTTGCATCCGCTCACGCGGGGAAAAAGGCCGGTGATACGGTTACCGTACCGGGCGGCGGGATACAAGCCCTGTGGCCGGATCACTGCGTACAGGGTCAACACGGGTCGTCTTTCCATGAAAAACTCGATTTACGTCCGGTGAGTCTTATCATCCGCAAGGGCTGCTCGGCAGGACTTGATTCCTATTCGGCTTTTTTTGAAAACGACCGGAAAACTCCCACCGGGCTTGCAGGGTGGCTACGGGGCCTTACTATCGAAACGGTGGTGTTGGGCGGGCTTGCCACGGATTATTGCGTTTTTTACAGCGCCATGGACGCAAAAAATTTGGACTTTCAAACTATTGTTTTAAGTGATGCAATACAGGGCGTAGGGTTCCCCGAAGGGTCGGTAGAAAAAGCAACGGCAGAAATGAAAGCGGCGGGTATCACTTTTACCGGTTCGGCAGAATTCATCGGGGGGCTTTGAAATGAAAAACCACTCTGCCCTGTTTACCGATTTTTATTCCCTGACCATGGCCCAGGGTTACTGGAAAAACAACATGAACAGCCGTGCGGTCTTTGAGATGTTCTACCGCCGCCAGCCCTTTGGGTCAGGGTATGCGGTTTTTGCGGGCCTCGGAACGCTTCTGGAATGGCTTACTGATTTTTCTTTTTCCGATGATGATATTGCGTATCTGGAAACCCTCGGCTGTTTTGAAACGGGCTTTATCGACTACCTTAAAACGTTTCACTTTTCCGGGACCATCTGGGCCATGGATGAAGGAACAACGGTGTTCCCCCATGAGCCGCTTGTCCGGGTAGATGGCGGTCTCATCGAATGTCAGATCATCGAAGGAATGCTGCTTAACACGATCAACTTCCAAAGCCTTATCGCCACCAAAACCTGCAGGGTCTGGCTTGCCTCGGGAAAGGGTTCTGTTATGGAATTCGGCCTCCGGCGGGCGCAGGGCTTTGACGGGGCCATGTCCGCCACACGGGCAAGCTTCATCGGAGGAGCGTCGGGAACCAGCAACACCCTTGGCGGTAAAGAATACGGCATCCCCGTTTTGGGGACCATGGCCCATGCCTGGGTGATGGCCTACCCCTCCGAGGAAAAGGCCTTTGAAGCCTATGCCGATTTATACCCCGACAAATCCGTTTTTTTAATCGACACCTATGATACCCTTAAAAGCGGGACGCCGAACGCTATCAAGGCCGGAAAAAAACTTACCGCCGCAGGGAAAAATTTCGGCGTGCGGCTTGATTCCGGGGATATTCACTACCTGTCCGTTGAGGTCAGGCGGCGTCTTGATGAGGCAGGACTCACCAAAGCCACTATCACCGTCTCTAACGATCTTGATGAAATGATTATCCAGACGCTCTTTGATGCGGGAG
>JAISJS010000397.1 GCA_031261385.1 Treponema sp. | reverse complement strand
TTACCCGGCCTGTTCCGGCTGCCGGTTTCCCGTCAAGCAGGATCCTTCCTTTCCGCAGCAGGCGGTTAATGGCTGAAAGGGGCAGATCCGGCAGGCTTTTGCGTATAATCCGGTCCAGTCTGCGGCCGTCATCATCGGCGGCGGCGGTAAGGGTGATAGCCATGTATCTATTGTACTGCTGACGTGCAGGCGTGGGGAGTAGGGAATCCTGCACATCCGTATCTTGCATATCCCCCCTGCTCCTGATAGATTTATGTAATGTCTGGTTTTTTCCCCTTACGGGCGGCCGTACTAAAAGCCTTTTTGGAAAATCCTATCTTTTTATCCTCTGTTACCAGTTGGTTTATGGCCCAGCTTATAAAGGCGATGATAGTTTTGCTGAACCGGCGGAAGAAAAATTTCCGTGAATTGCTGGAGGTTATCATCTGGCGGACCGGGGGTATGCCCTCAAGCCATGCGGCGCTGGTATGCGCCATGGTAACTTCGATTGGGTTTGCTGAGGGAGTCGGCTCTAATTTGTTTGTTGTTTCGTTCTTTTTTGCGATAGTTGTAATGCGGGATGCGGTGGGGGTCAGGCGCTCATCAGGTTTGCAGGCGCGGGCCCTCAATAACCTTGGAAGCCAGATGTTGGACCGGATGGACATTGATTTTCGTTCAGTAAAAGAAGTAAACGGACATACTCCCCTGGAAGTTGTCGTGGGGGCTCTGCTGGGGATTTTTACCGCTGCGGCCTTTGCGTTATTGTAGGTTTGCGTTTTCATGCCGGCAAAATTTTCATTTTTTATCCTGATCCTTGTTTCTGCCGCAGCAGGGACCGGCCTGTGGTTTCTTGCGGCGGGCCTTATGTATGCAGGCGGCAGCGGGAAAGCGGGCAGTATACGGCCGGGCGGCTATGCGGTGCTCTCGGTTGATGAAGCTTTTGAGGACCGGCAGATACGGACCCTTCTTACCGGCGAAGACGTTATTTCAGAATCTTCCCAGTGGGTGTTTCTTGATGATTTTGGCGCCCTGGAAAAGGTTCCGCTGGATGAATACCCCTCCCGTATTACCCCGTTTGATCCCCGCAACGACGGCTATGCGGAAAAGCTTCATTCTTTTTTTGTCCGCTCCGGGAAACGGCTGTTTTTCATCCCGCTGAACCATCCTGCCCGGCTTGAAAAGGAACTTTCTGTCCTTTTGGACGATATTCCCTTTTCGCTTGAGACGGCGGGTTTTAAGCAGCCGGTTCTGCCGTATTTGATTCTTATCATTTGTTCGGGCCTTTGTGCGTTGGCGCTTTCCCGGCGCCTGCTTCCCCTTGCCCCTGCCCTGGCGGCGCTGGTAAGCCTTGCGTTTTGCGGCATTTCGGGGCTTGCCCTTGCCGGAATTTTTGTTTTTCTTGCCTGCCTCCTCGAGGCCCCCTGCGGAGAGCTTTTTACCCTGCTCCGTTACCATAAAGCAAATTTCAGGAAGATACGGAGCGGCCTGGAACCGGACCGGATGTGCGTTTTTCTGGTTCCGGTTTTTTTGACGGGCGGCGTTATTGCCGCAGTAAGCGGCGGCATTCATCCGCTGTTGCTGCTTGCGGTATTTTTCGGGTTTTTCGGGATTTTTGTTCTTTCCCTTTGGGTTTTTTTCCGCCGGGGAGACGCCCGGGATCACATCCGCTTTGCCCCGGTACCGATAACGAAAATGACCGCAAAGACCCTTACCCTTTCCCAGGCCATCCTTCCCTATACGTTTTCGTCACTTTTAGTCCTGCTGCTATCGCCCTTTTTTGCAGGCGCCCCTTCGCCGGAGCGCTTTTCTTTTGCTGCAGAAAACAACATCGTGATTACTGAGGAGGAGTACCGCTCCCATGCCGATTTTCAGGCCTCGTTTTCTTTCAGGCCCCTGGATTCAGAATCATCGGGAAGGACCGGCGCGGGCTATGCCCGGTATACTTTGGGGGATGACGGGCTTATCTCGGGTGAAGCGGCGCCGGTACCGCCTCTGCGCTCCGCTGATATTCCTCCGTTCCCGCTTGAGGATCTTATGGGTTTTTTTGGCGCGATCCCCCAAAACCCTTCGCACAGAACGGTAACAGGCGCATGGGGGATACGGAATATCATCCCCGCCCTTTTGGCGCTGCTCTTTTCCGTTCCGGCGCTTTTCCGGTTCCGGTGGGGGGACAAAAAGGGTAAAAGTATATTACCATATAAAGAAAAGCGGATTGCTGCATAAATATGAAGGAAATATGACGAAAGTATATTCATTCCCCCGCGGGGGAATTTTATTTGAAGATCCCACCGTTCCGCAGCGGGGAGACGCCGTTGTGGCATTTTTGCCGGGTCTTGCGGTAATACCCCTGATTCAGCACAGCGGGAAGCGTGCGTATCCGGTTGTTTCCGTCGGCGATTATGTAAAGGAAGGAATGGTGATAGGCCGGGGTCAGGGATTTGAGTCGGCAAATATCCACGCCACGGTTCCGGGCAAGGTGGTCCGCATGACGTCATGGAAGACCGGCGGCAGTGTCAACGATGCCCTGGTGATACGCATGGAGGGCAGTTTTGAACGGCTTGGAAAGCGGGAAGAAATTTTCCCGTGGGAAAGCCTGACCAGCTACGATCTCCAGCGGATTATTTCCGAATACGGTATTGTCGAAATGGAAGGGGCCGGTCGGCCTGTTTTTGATATACTTTCTTCCCTCAAATCCGCCGATACGCCCCTTACCCTGGTAGTCCGCTGCGTGTTTGACGATCCCTGGCTTGCCGCCGATTATGTTCTTTGCCGGGAACGGCTCAAGGCGGTGGTTGAGGGGGCTTTTATCACGGGCAGGGCAGGGCGGGTCAGCCGTATCGTGTTTGCCGTGTCCCATGGGGAACGGGATCTGGGGGAGGCCTTTCTTGCCGAAACCGGTAAATGGGACATTCCCGCGTCTCTGGCGCTGGTAGGTTCCCGGTATCCCCAGCGGAACCGGCGGGAACTGGAACTGGTGCTTCGGAATTATGAAAAAAAGGAAGGGCTCAGCCTCGGCTCCCTGATGATTTTGGGGCCTGCGACCCTGGCGGCGGTCCACGATGCAGTTAAACTGAAAAAGCCCATTCTGGACCGGTACGTGGCGGTGGGCGGCTCTGCGGTGCGAAACCCCCGGATAATGAAGGTCCGGATTGGAAAGCGGCTTGGTGATGTTTTTGCCGAATGCGGCGGTTTTATCGATACCCCAAAGCGTATTGCCGCAGGGTCTCCGCTGTTGGGCAGGGAGGTAACCGACCTCAATGAGCCGGTGGTAAAAACAAGTTATGCGGTTTTTGCCGTGCTGAAAGGGCAGGAAGGCGCCGCGGCGGAGCGGAATTGTATCAGCTGCGGCGAATGCCGGGCAGTCTGTCCGGTCGGCCTTGACCCCGAAGAATTGTACAAGCGGAAACTAAAGTCCCTCTCTCAGGCGGCAGAGGAGCCGGGTTCGGACTGCCACGGCTGCGGCTGCTGCGAGGTGGGTGGTCCTTCGGGGCTTCCCCTGGCACGCATGATC